>JAQGNC010000507.1 GCA_028292065.1 Betaproteobacteria bacterium | reverse complement strand
CGCTGACATCATGATCGAAGCCTCGCTCGACGTGCAGCGCGGGCCACGGGCTCATCGCCTCGTTCTCGGCGAAGCAGAAGGTGTACTTCCCCGGCTGGCCGAGCGTCGCCATGTCGATTTCGCCGGCGCGTGCGCCGCCGTCGTTCTGCAGCGTGAGCCGCACCGCGCGGCCGATCGTGGCATTCGCGCGATTGCCGGGGCCGAACGCATTCACGCCGCTGTTCATGCCGAGCTCGCGCACCGCGGGACCGTTCACGACGACGCACACCGTGGCCGATCCTGTGGTGGTCGCGATGCCGAGCAGATTGAATTCGGGCGACGCGATCGCGGCGATCGCCGCGCCGACGACGCGCAAAGACCCGGGCGGGCAGCCCGCCATCACCGCATTGATTGCGACGTCGCGCCAGGTCACGTCTTCATAACCCGGCGGCAGGATTGCGACAGACGCATCACCCTGAATCCCGCAAACGTCCAGCATGCGTTCGGTGCGCTCCCGCGTCGGCGGGACGACCGGCAATCCGTCGGTGACGCCGGATGCCATCAGCGCTTCCTGCGCGTCGTCCCACCCGCTGTCGTGCCGGCCTTTCCAGTAATGCATCAACCCCTCCTCGCTGCGATTGTAGCGGTGCAACATGCGCTTTCAGGCGTGCGCCTTGCACGAATGCCCTTCTTGCCGGCGTCCGCTCGTTCGTTGTATCGATATACTGTAGCGCCGCGAAACCCCGCGAGCCGTCCGTCCTCGAGGTCATTCCATAACATGAACGAACTCAGTTCCTTTCTTCCGCAGACGAACATTGCTTACTTCACGATGGAAGTCGCGTTGCGAGTCGAAGTCCATACTTACGCGGGCGGTCTCGGCGTGCTCGCCGGCGATACGGTGCGGTCCTGCGCCGATCTCGAGCTGCCGGTGGTGTTCGTATCGCTGATCAGCCGCGAAGGCTATTTCCGGCAGGAAATCGATGCTGAAGGGCGTCAGATCGAGCATCCCGATCCGTGGGACATCGCGCGCTGGGCGCAGCCGCTGCCCGCGATGATCGGCGTCCAGATCGAAAGCCGCGACGTATGGGTTCGGCCATGGCTGTACGTGCACCAATCGGAGGCGGGTTACTCGGTACCGGTGCTTTTGCTCGATACCGATCTCGAGCAGAACGATCCGCGCGACCGTCCCCTCACGCATCGCCTCTACGGCGGCGACGAGGAATACCGCTTCAAGCAGGAGCTGCTGCTGGGCATCGGAGGCGTGCGCATCCTCGAAGCGCTGAGCTTCAATATCGGCACCTACCATCTCAACGAAGGTCACGCGGCTTTCGCAACGATCGAGCTGCTCAAGCGCTTCCCGCGGCGTCGCCGCCAGAACGACAAGGCCGAGTGGTCGTACGACGCCGACCGCGTGCGCGACCTGTGCGTGTTCACGACGCACACGCCCGTCGAAGCCGGACACGATCGCTTTTCCTACGACCTCGTCACGAGGGCCGGCACCGACCTGCTTCCGCTCGAAGCCCTCAAGGTCTTCGGCGGCGCGGACAAGCTCAACATGACGCGCGTCGCGCTCAACCTGAGCGGTTTCGTGAACGGCGTCGCGCAGCGCCACGCGATCACCGCGCGCGAGATGTTTCCGGGATTCGACGTCCGCGCAGTGACCAACGGCGTGCACGTCGGCACGTGGGCGCACCCGGCTTTCGCCGCGCTCTATCGGCAGCACTATCCGCAGTGGATGCACGAGCCTGAAGTGCTGGTGCGTGCCGACAACCTCCCCGATCACGATCTTTGGAGCGCGCACGAGAAAGCGAAGAGGGACCTGTGCGACTTCGTGCGCCAGCACACCGGCGTCGAAATGGATCCTTCGGTGCCTCTGATCGGTTTCGCCCGCCGCATGACCGGCTACAAGCGTCCCGACCTGCTCTTCGGCGACCTGAAGCGCCTCATGGCGATCGCGGAGAAGCACCCTTTCCAGCTCGTTTTCTCCGGCAAGGCGCATCCCGCCGACACGGCGGGCAAGGAAAGCCTGCATCAGATCCACAACGCGATGCGCGAGCTTCAGGGCCGCGTACCGGTGGCCTTCCTGCACAACTACGACATGTCGGTCGCGCAGGTGCTCGTCGCGGGCGCGGACGTGTGGCTCAACAACCCGCTCCCGCCGCTCGAAGCTTCGGGCACGAGCGGCATGAAAGCCGCGGTGAACGGCGGATTGAACCTGAGCATGCTCGACGGCTGGTGGGTCGAAGGCTGCATCGAAGGGGTCACCGGCTGGGCGATCGACAACGCGACCGACGCGGGGCCGCTCTACGACAAGCTCGAGCGCGTCGTGCTGCCGATGTACTACCACGACCGCTCGCACTGGATCTGGATGATGAAGCAGGCGATCAGCAAGATCGCGGGGTACTTCAACAGCCACCGGATGATGCGGCGGTACGCGGCTGAAGCTTACTTGCGCTGATTGCGCAAGTGCGCTTCAGCGGCGACCGCCGCGTGCGGCCGGTCAACGATGCGGAAGGAAACCAAGGTTTCCCTCCGCGCCTCCTTTCCTTCGGCTCGCTTGCGCTCGCTTAAGCGGCCCTGAACAAATACACACCCACCCCCATCGGGGCCTTCTCACTGACCAGGACCTTTGAAAGCGCAGCATTGCCTGCTGCAGAAAGGGCGCGCATGGCGAAGAAGAAGAGCGTGAGAAAAAAACGGCTTCAGCCGGCGGCAGAGAACGTGTCCACGCAGACGAATCCGGTCCTCAAAGGCGGCATGCCGCAGGCGCTCGGGATACGCGTGACCTCGCTCACGCGCAAAAAGGTGACCGGCGAGATGGCGATCACTCCGATGCATCTGAACGCGAACGGACGCGTGAACGGCGGTGCGATCATGTCTTTCGCCGATGCGCTCGGCGCCGTCGGCGCGGTCGCGAATCGCCCGCCGAACTACCGCGGCGGCACGATCGAGTCGAAGACCAATTTCTTCGCGGCGGGCGTCGGGCCGGTGCTGACCGCGGTCAGCACGCCGCTGCACATCGGGCGCACCACGTCGGTCTGGCAGACCACCATCAGGAACGCCGACGGCCGCATGGTGGCGATCGTGACGCAGACGCAGATTGCGGTTCCCGCGTCGGCCGCCGAGGAATAGAACCGACACAAAGGGTGCCATGACACGGCCTGCGCAATCGCCGCAAGACGTCGTCCGATGATCGATCTCGTTCGAGCGGCCGTCGTGCTGATCGCTGCGGCCTGCGCGATGCAGGGATCAGCCCTCGCACAGGACACGTCGAGGCGGCCGATAAGGCTGCTCGTGCCTTCGGCGGCGGGAGGGCCTTCCGATTTCGCGGCGCGACTCATCACGGTGAAGCTGAGCGAGGCGCTCCGGCGCAATGTGATCGTCGACAACCGGCAAAGCGTGAATGGAATCCTCGCGAGCGAGCTGGCGGCGAAAGCCCCGGCCGACGGCAGCACGCTGCTCATCGGCAACAACGGGACGCTCGTCATGAACCCGGGTCTTTACCGGAAGCTGCCTTACGATCCGCTGAAGGATTTCGCGCCGATCACGCAGCTGGTGTCAGCGGGCACCGCACTCGTCGCAACGTCGCGTTTCACGCCGCAGACTTTCAGGGAGTTCGTGACGGCCGCGCGCAAGGACCCCGGCAGGATCAACATCGGTGTCGCAGGCGCGAACGGCGCCGTCGGGACCGAAGTGCTCAAGCAGGCGGCGGGCATCAAGCTCAACAACATTCCCTACAAAGGCAGCGCGCCGACCGAGCAGGCGATCATCGCGGGAGAGATCGACGTCGCTCTGCTCTCGGTGCCGGTGGTCGCGCCGCAGGTGAAAGCCGGCCGCATGAAGGTTTTCGGCGTGACCAACGCAAAGCGCTCGAACCTGATGCCCGACGTGCCGACGATCCGGGAGCAGGGCGTCGAAGGTTACGAGTTCGGCAACTGGCACGGTCTGCTCGCGCCGGCGGGGACGCCCGACAGGTTCGTGCGCGACGTGCACCGTGAGGTGGTGCGGATACTGAACACGAAAGAAGTTCAGGACCTCGTGCTCTCGCGCGGCAACGAGATCATCGCGAACACACCGGAGGAATTCGCCGCGAAGCTGAAGCGCGAGGTGCCGCGATACAGGAAGATCATCGCGGAGTCGGGGATAGAGGTGCAGTGATTCGGTGAAATGGGATGTCCGGAAACCCACCCCCACCCTAACCCTCCCCCTGAGGGGGAGGGGACTACAGGCGCAGCGCGCCTGCAAAACTCTCCTTCCCCCTCAGGGGGAAGGTTGGGATGGTGGTGGGTTTAGAGGGAAAGGAGGTACAAGGAGGGAAACCTTGGTTTCCCTCCCCGTCGTTCACCGCCCGAGGTCCCGTAGGGACCTTCAGGGGGAGGGTTAGGGTGGGGGTGGTTTTAAGGCTGGCGCGTCACGCGGGCTTCGAGCATTGCCTCTATCTCCTGCTCCGTATACCCCGCCTCAGCCAGCACCTCGACGCTGTGCTCCCCGAGCCTCGGCGCGGGCCGCATGGCATCCGGTTTCGACTCGGACCACCGGCTCGGTACCGCCATCCCGCGTATGCGCCCTTCGGTCGGGTGCTCCGTCACCGAAAAGAATCCCGTCTGCTTCAGGTGCTCGTCTTCGAGCAGGCTCTCGATCGTGTTCAGCGGCATCACCGGGATATCGGCGCCGGTAAGCGCCGCGAGCCATTCCGCGCTGGTGCGCGTCTTGATCTGTTCGGCGACGAACGCATAGATTTCGGCGATGTGCTCGGAACGCCGTGTCTGGGTCGCGAAGCGCTCGTCGGTCTCGAACATGTCTTCGCGGCCGAGCAGGCGGAAGAACGCGCGCCACTGCTTGTCGTTGTACATCAGCAGGCACAGATAGCCATCACTGGTTTCGTAGGGATTGCGGTGCGGCGTGAGCAGGCGCGCGTACCCCATCGGACCGATCGGCGGCTCGAAGGTCTTGCCCGCCATGTGATCGCTCAGCACGAATTGGGTGAGGCTTTCGAACATCGGCACTTCGACCGCCTGGCCTTTGCCGGTGCGCTCGCGATAGAAGAGCGCAGTGGTGATCGCGTTGACCGTGTTGAGCCCGGTCACGCGGTCGGCCATCGTCGAGGGCGCGAAGCGCGGGCGGTCGGCGCCGGCGCGCTGCAGCAGTGTCGGCAGCGCGACCATGCCCTGGATGAGATCGTCGTAAGCAGGCTTCGCCGCGTACGGGCCGTCCTGGCTGAAGCCGTACGCGCCGACGTAGATGATGCGCTCGTTCACCGCGCGCACGTCGTCGTAGTTGAGCTTCAGCCGGGCCATCGCCTGGGGCCGCACGTTGTAGACGAGCACGTCCGCGGTCGATGCGAGCTTCAGCAGCGCTTCACGCCCCGCGGCCTGCTTGAGGTCGAGCACGACGCTGCGCTTGTTGCGGTTCAGGTGAAGAAAGATGTGGCCCATGCCGGGGCTGCGCATCGGCGCGCCGTGGCGCATGTTGTCGCCTTCCGGCGGCTCGATCTTGACGACGTCGGCGCCGAGGTCGCCGAGGATCTGTGTCGCGTACGGGCCGAGGATGACCGAGGTGAGATCGAGGATACTCACGCCCGCCAGCGGGCCGCTCATACAGCGCGGGCGCGCGCGGTGTGATGCGTCGTGATGGAGGAATTCATGCGGCCGATTGTATCGCCGCAAGAGGCGGCGAGGCGCCGGCACGCGGCGTCATTCTGGCGCAGGCCAGAATCCATTTTCATGGCCAACGTCAAAATGGGTTCCGGATCACTCGCGCAATTGCGCGTCCGGAACGACGCTAATCAGGAAGGAAGGTCACGGAAGGAAAACCAAGGGTTTCCCTCCGTGTTCTTCACCAGCGAAGGCTCAAGCGACCGCGGCCTGGTACTCGGCGGCTTCACGCGTCAGGCACCAGCCGACGACCACCGGTCGCGCGGCGATCCACACTGCGTAAATCCACCCGCCGCTTGGCGCGGGATAGACGTTGACGTCTTTCATTGAAGCCTCCCCCCAGCTTTTTTTAGGTTCAGGCACCGCGGTGCATGCCGCGGTGATGGTTTTTGCCGTGGTCGTGCTGACCATGCCGCGCAAGCATACCATCGGCCGTCTGCTGCTGTTCAGGCGACAGTGCCGCATAGAGCGGTTTGGCGGCAGCGACGACTTCGTTCAGGCGCGCGGAGCGCTCGGCCAGACGCTGCTGGCTGCGCTCCAGGCGCTCGATCGCAGTCACGGTCGGACGCGGCGGCTGGGCCGACTGCAGGCGCGCGGCGTCGCCGCTCTGGCCGCCGTTTTGCGCGCGGGCCGCTTCCCACTGCACGCGGCGCTGCTGGAATCGCTCGTCCATGGCGCGTGCGTGCTTGCGCAGGACGTTCGCGAAGTTGTCCCACTGCGGCTGCTGCGCATCGGTGATCTTCAGTTGCGTGCGGGCGAACGCGAGGCGGGCTTCGACACGCTCGCTCGGGGTGCGGAACTGCTTCGGGTCCCGCGCCTCACGCGGCGCACCGGCGCTCGCGGCGGCCGGCGAGGCGGCCTGGGCGACGACGACAGGCGCCTCCGCCGCGGACTCGGCGGTCTGGGCGTATGCGATCGGGGCCGCTATGACGAAAGCGGCGGACAGGGCAGTGGCCAACAACGACGTCTTCATTGATCTCTCCAGGGTAGTGTTCCGGGCCCCCTGATGTCGGAGGCTCTATAGCTATGAACGATCGAGCGCGCGCTCCGTTGCACCGCCAGTTGTAACAGTTTGTGAGGTTTCTCAGGAGCCGGCTGGACGGTACGTCGAAAATGTCGCTCACGCGGCGCGATGCTGCATTGCGTCAACCGCCGTTGGTGCGCGTGATCTCCACGAGGAAATCGATCAACACCCGGATTTTCTTCGGCAGGAACCGGGTCGGGGCGTAGACGACCGAAATCGAGCGGCCGGGCACCCGGTGCGACTTCAGCACTTCGGCGACCGTCCCGGCCGCGAGGTCCTGCCTCAACAGCCACCAGTTGGTGCGGGCGATGCCCAAGCCCAGGAGGGTCGCCTCGCGCAACGCATCGCCTTCGCGCACCACCAGATTGCCTTTGACGGCGAGCTCGACCGTGCGGCCGCTCTCCTTGAACTGCCACAGCGCCGAGCGGCTCACGAGACAGTTGTGCGAAAGGAGGTCGTCGATGGTGCGCGGCGTGCCGTGCCGCTCGAGGTAATCGGGCGTCGCGGCGCACAGCATGTGGCTGCGCGTGAGCGTGCGGCTGGTGAAGCGCGAATCGCGAAGCTGCCCGACGACCACCGCGAGGTTGATACCGTCTTCGACCATGTCGTGGTAGCGATTGCCGAACTTCACTTCGACTTCGACTTGCCCGTGCTGCGCGTAGAACTCGTGCAGGCGCGGCAGAAGGTTGATCCGCGCGAAGAACATCGGACACAGGAGCGTCACCTTGCCGCGAGCCACGTCCTGCGACTGGCGCAGCGCGGTCTCCACGTTCTCGATCTCGCCGAAGACGCGCCGGCAGCTCGCGTAATACTCGCGCCCGAAATCGGTGACGGTGATCCGCCGGGTGGTCCTCGTGAGGAGCTGGGTGCCGAGCTCGGCTTCGAGCCGGCTGACGTTTTTCGCGACCGCGGAAACCGACAGTCCGAGGCGCTGCGCGGCGCTCGTGAAGCCGCCCGATTCGACCACGCGCACGAACGCGAGCATGCCGAGCAACTTGTTCATCGCTGCCGAGGGGAATTTGAGGAGGCGCTATTGTGCTTCAGGCGTCCCCGCGGGAGCAATGAAGCTAAAGCGCCGGCGGCAAAGCAGGAAAGGAAGGACGCAAAGGAAAAACCAAGGACGCAAAGTAGCGCATTCTCAATGCTTGGTTTGTTCCTCCTTCGCGTCCGCCTTTTTCCTTGGCGTTCCTTAGCTTTCCTGCTTTTGCTTCAGCCGGATTACGCCGCGGCCTTCTGCAGGCAGAACTCGGTCACCACTTTCGCGAACTGCTCGGGCTCGTCGTACATCGGGAAATGACCCGAGTTCTCGAAATACCCGATCGGCAGCTTCGGCGCGGCGTCCCTGAAGCGCTGCTGGTCGACGATCGTCGGGCCGCGCTTGCCGTAAAGAATCACTGCGGGACGTTCGATCTTCGCCGCGGCGCCCCTCACGTCGAACTCGCGGATCGCCCACATCACACCGACCATCGTCTTGCCGCCGGCCTTGTTGCGGTCGATGTTCCAGCGCTGCAGCAAGGCGGCGTCGACGTTCGCGACGCGCTCCTTCACCTGCGCTTCGTTCTGAGTAGGCAAGCCGAAGTTGCCTTCGGTGTGGCCCCAGCGCGCGCCCCATTCTTCCGACGTGCGGCACGGGGTCTCGATGAGCATCGCGGACGAGGTGCGGTCCCCGAAGCGGCTCGCAAAGGCCGCGGTGATCGAGCCGCCGACCGACGAGCCGCCCACGTGCGCGGTCTTCAACTGCAGCGCGTCCATCATCTCGGCGAGCGCCGCGGCGTAATCCTCGATGCTGTAGTGCCGCGGCAGCGGATCGGAATCGCCGTGGCCGGGCATCGTCCACGAGATCATGCGAAAGCGTTTCGCGAGCAGCGCTGCGACCGTATCGTGCTGATACGCAGAGCCGCCGTTGGTGTGCATCAGGATCAGCGGCTCGCCGGTGCCGAGCTCGCGATAGTGGATGCGTCCGTGGCTGCGAGTCTTCGCGAAACCGTCCTTGATTCCCGTGGTGCCCTGTTCCATGTGTGCTGTCCTGGTAGTCGGTGAGCCGTGAATGTTAAACCGTTTGTGGTTACGCCACTGCGATTGCGCGCGCCGATGCCACGTGCGGCATGATCTCCTGCGAGAACTCGAGCAGGGACTCGCGCGTGACCACCGCGTTGGTCAGCAGAACGTATTCGACGCCGCCTTGCGCGAGGCGCTGCAGCTTCTCGATGATCTCGTCGGGCGTGCCGATCAGCGCGCCGTCGTCGACCAGCGCTTCGGTCGAGCCGGGTTTGCGCGCGAGCTCGCCGATGTTCTTGAGATTCTCGGCGCGGCGCTCGAGCGCTTTACTGCGGTCCGCATCGTTTCGCACCACGTGTAGCGCACGTGCGACCGCGACGCGGCTCGCATCCCGCGGACGGCCGTGTTTCTCCTGCGTGTCGAGGTAGGTGCGCAGGCGCTCGAACGTGAGCGCCATCGAGCCGACCTGGTCGAGCAGCAGGTTGAAGTTGCTCGTCGCCACCCGTGTGATGGCCTCCGGGCTGCCGCCCGCCATCCAGATCGGCGGGTGCGGCTGCTGGAGAGGCTCGGGCTCGACCACGATCTCGTTGTAGCTCCAGTGCTTGCCCTGGTGCGTGAAGCGGCCTTCGGTGGTCCATGCCTTGAGCATGAACTCGAGGCATTCGTCGAAGCGCTCCTGCGCTTCGGCGAGCGGTATGCAGAACTGCTCGAACTCGGCTTTGCGATAACCGCGGCCGATGCCGAGGTCGACGCGGCCGCCCGAGAGCACGTCGAGCGTCGCGACCTGCTCCGCGAGCAGCGCCGGGTTGTGCCACGGCAGGACGAGCACCGCGGTGCCGAGCCGTATGCGCTTCGTCACCGCGGCGAGATACGTCAGCAGGTTGAGCGACGCCGAAAGCTGCCCGACACCGGTGAAGTGGTGCTCGACCAGGAATACGCTCTCGTATCCGAGGCGGTCCGCGTCCTTGATGTACTCGATGAAGTCCTTGTAGCCGTGGCTGTCGCCCAGCGGGTTCAGGCGGCCGATCTTGCCGCCGCCGAATATGCCGAATCGCATGTGTGTCTCCAGTGGAATACGGCGATTCTAGGGGCGAGCCCCGGGGGGATATAGACCAGCTGGGGCGCAGGTGTCTTTCCGTTCGGTCAACAATCGGTTTCCCCTCACCCCGACCCTCTCCCCAAGTGCGGGGAGAGGGAGACAAGCGCTTCGTGCATCGGCCGCGCGTACAGGTGCCCGTCCGCAGCGGAAGGCAGATTGATCAATTGTCCGGCGGCGCCGCGACGATGGTCTCCCTCGCCCCGCGTGCGGGGAGAGGGTCGGGGAGAGGGGAGCAGCACTTGGAAAACGTCACTCCGGCTTGATCCCCGCAGCCTTGACCACCTTCGCCCACTTCTCGGTCTCGGTCCTGATATAGCGGCCGAACTCCTCCGGCGTATTGCCTCCCGGGTCACCGCCGTCGGCGGCGAAGCGCGCCTTGGTTTCGGCGGTGTGGAGGATTGCCGCGAGATCGCGATGAAGCCGGGTGACGATCTCTTTCGGCGTCTGCGCCGGCGCGAGCACGCCGTACCACTGCACCGCCTCGTAACCGGGCACGCCGCTTTCGGCGATCGTCGGCACGTCGGGCGCAACCGCAGTGCGCCGCGCGCTGGTGACGCCGAGCGCGCGCAGCCGTCCGCTGCGCACGTGCGGGATGCCCGTCAGCATGGTCGCCGCCATCACCGCGACCTGGCCGCCGAGGAGATCGGTCATCGCCGGCGCTGAGCCTTTGTACGGAATGTGCACCATCTTCAGCTTGGTGAGGCTCAGAAAATACTCCATCGACAGGTGCGGATTGGTGCCGGTGCCCGCCGAGCCGAAGTTGAGCTCGCCCGGACGCGCTTCGGAAAACCACACGAGCTCTTTCACGTTCTTCACCGGCAGTGACGGGTGCACCACGAGCAGGTTCGGCGCCGACAGCGCGAGCGTGACCGGCGCGAAATCGGTGAGCGCGTTGTAAGGGACTTTCCGGTAGATCGCGGGGTTCGTCGCGAGCGTGGAGATCGCCATGAGCAGGGTGTATCCGTCGGGCGGCGATTTAGCGACGACGTCACCGCCGATCATCGTGCCGGCGCCTGCGCGGTTGTCGACGATCACCTGCTGGCCGAGACGTTCCCCGAGCTTGGGCGCGACGATGCGCGCGACGATGTCGGCGCCGCCGCCTGGCGAAGACGGCACCACCATGCGAACGGCGCGATTCGGATACGTTGTTTGCGCGCTTGCGCCGCACGTGACCGCGCCCAACGCGACAGCACACGCAGCAAAATATTTGTTCATGAGTCCTCCTCCATTTGATGCCAATGGTAAAGTAAAAGCACAAGCCGCTCGCAATCACCGCCTCGTCCATTTCGACTTCAACTGTTTGAAAATGGATACCGGATCACTCGCGCCGGCGCGCGTCCGGTATGACGAAAGATCTTCTCCGGGGCCCGGTGTTTCCTCTTACGCTTTTTTGGAACGAAGATGGACAAACCGTACCGGTTTCTACTGATCCAGGCCTTCCACCTGCCGGCGACGTCGCAGTATCTGCACCGCGCCGTCGACGGGCCGAAGGAATCGATGCTGATGAATTACGAGACGGTGAAGCCGCTCCTCGAGAACGTCGAGTGGGAGCTTCATCGCGGTCCGCTCGCGACCTACGGCGACTGGCCGGTCGAGACGCGCGAGGAGTTCACCCTCGTCGCGGCCGGCAGGCTGCCGATCGTGCGCGAGGCGTGCGAGAGTGGAAAATACAACGGCATCGTGCTGCTGGGCGGCGGCGAGCCCGGGTTTCCGGCTTCACGCGAGATCGCACGCGAATTCGGCATTCCGGTCGTCGCGTGCGGATTCGCGCAGATGCACGTGGCGTCGATGCTCGGCAACAAGTTCAGCGTGATCGACCTCGCCGAGAACCACAACATGTATTACTACGACCTCGTCGTGCAGCATCGTTTCAATGAGCGCTGCGCGTCGATCCGCAACATCAACTACCCGCTGCCGCGCCCGCCGAACATGGGCCAGTCCGAGGTGCATCTCGCGAAGAACCGCGCGCAGCGGGGAGAGACCTCCGAAGTGGTGGAGGCGGCGTTGCGCGAAGCCGTTGCCGCGATCGAGGAGGACGGCGCCGACGTGATCACCTTCGGCTGCTCGGCGCTGTTCTGGCTGAAGCCGGTGCTCCAGAAGCGCCTCGACGAGCTCGGCTGGGAAGTGCCGGTGCTCGAAGGCTATAGTTGCGCAATCACCCTGTGCAAAGGGATGGTCGATCTCGGGGTGAACGCGAGCGGCCTCGTGTATCCGAGCGCGCACCCGAAGAAGATACGGCGCAGGAAACTGTTCTAAACCGCAGCCGTCATTCCGGACACGCGCGAGCGCAGGTGATCCAGAATCGATTTTCGAGCGTTAAAGGTCGACATCGATACCGGCCTGCGCCGGGATGACGTCTCTTCATGACAGAGGGCGAATATGGATACGAAGACCAGGGGTCGGCGCGTCGCGCTCGTGACCGGCGCGTCGCAAGGGCTCGGCGCGGCGATCGCGCTGAGGCTCGCTCGCGACGGCTACGATCTCGCCGTGACGGAGCTCACGCAGGCGCCGCTCGAAGAGATCGTAGCGAAGCTCAAGACGGCGGGGGCGCGCGCGGTTGCGCTCGCGCTCGATATCCGCTCGCAGCCGAGTGTCCAGAGCGCGGTGGCGCAAGCCGCGGAGGCTTACGGCGAGCTCGACGTGCTCGTCAACAACGCAGGCGTGACCCAGCGCCGGCGCGCAATCGACGTCACGCGCGACGAATGGCAGACCGTGATGGACGTGAACCTCACCGGCACGTTCTTCATGAGCCAGCAGTTCGCGCGGCACCTGTTGTCGCGTAAGGCCGAAGGTGCGATCGTGAGCCTCGCATCGACGCACGGCGTGGTGGCTCTGGCCGAGCGCGCGACTTACGGGATATCGAAAGGCGCGATCATCCACATGACGCGCATGCTCGCGTACGAGTGGGCCGAGCACGGCATCAGGGTGAACGCGGTGGCGCCGGGAACGATAGAGACGCCGTCGCGCGCGGCGTTCTTCGATGCGAACCCGGGATCGCGCGACGTGATGCTCCGGCGCGTGCCGGCGGGGAAGTTCGGAACCGAAGACGACGTCGCCGCCGCTGTGTCCTACCTCGCGGGCGCGGACTCGGCTTTCGTGACGGGGCAGACGTTGCTGATCGACGGCGGCCTCACAACTTACTAGGGTCAAAGCAGGAATCAGGGACGCGAAGGAAAGGGCAAGGCCGCGAAGGGGGAAGCGTTTGCGACAGCTGCTGTTCATGCCACGGACGCCGTTGCAGCGCGCTGCCACCTTTGCGTCCTTGTTTCTTCCTTTGCGTCCCTGCTCCCTGCTTTTCAGTTCCTGCTTTTCAGTTCCTGCGCTTCAGCGCTTCAGCTGAAACACCGCTTCCACTTCGACCGCCGAGTCCATCGGCAGCGCCGATACGCCCACGGCCGTGCGCGCGTGCTGGCCGCGCTCGCCGAACACTTCCACCATCAGGTCCGAAGCGCCGTTGACCACTTTCGGGTGATCGTAGAAATCGAGAGGGCTGTTCACGAAACCGCCGAGGCGCACGCAGCGCTCGACGCGGTCGAGGTCGCCGCCGCACGCGACTTTGAGCTGCGCGAGCAGGTTCACCGCGCACAGCCGCGCCGCCTGCTGGCCGTCTTCGATGCTCAGGTCTTTGCCGAGCTTTCCGGTGTATTTCATCTTCCCCGCTTCGCGCGCGACCTGGCCCGCCATGAAAGCGAGATCGCCGACCACGACGAAAGGGACGTAATTGCCGCCGGGAGCGCCGGGCGGAGGCAGTGTGATACCGAGCTCGTCGAGCCGTTTGTCGATGCTGGAGGCCATGTCGATTCCTGTTTTACGTTGCCGATGCCGCAAGTATAGCGGTCAACCGCCTGAACTCTTGCGGCGTTGCTGGTGTCTCTTTGCAGTCCCGGCACCCTCTCCCCAATGATTCTTCGCATGCACCGTCTTCGACATCCCGCGCTCTGGCTCGCACTCGGATGGACGTTCGTGGCCGCGATCGTCTACCTGTCGCTCACGCGCACGCCCATCTCGATTCCGGCCGCCCACGGCGACAAATACGCTCACATCGCGGCCTACGCGGCGGTGACGTTCTGGTTCATGCAGATCTACGATACCACCCGGCCGCGGGTGATCGTCGTGCTCGCACTGGCGGCGCTGGGCGGGGGGCTCGAGATCCTCCAGTACTTCACAGGCTATCGCTCGATGGAAGCCGCGGACATGGCGGCCGATGTCGTCGGCATCGTCATCGGGTGGATAGTCGGTCCGCCGCGGACCGTCAATCTCCTCGATCGAGTCGAAAAAGTATTCTGACGCTGGTCTGCGCCGCGGCCGGGCGGTAACCTCCCGCTCGGTCCGTTCCTTCGCCTGAGACACACGTCCGTCGGTCCGACGCCGCACATCGCGCGCTCGACATCCGCAGTGCAAGGGACGGCCGTGTCATTCACCAGCAAGGTAACGTCATGAACCCGCGTGTCAATCGATTCATCCCCTCGCGCGTCGCCTGCGCGTTCCTGCAGGCGGCGCTATTCG
>JAQGNC010000496.1 GCA_028292065.1 Betaproteobacteria bacterium | reverse complement strand
GGTCTTGAGCAGTCCCCAGCGCCGGTGCTGAGTCAGGAACCACATGCCGTCGGACAGGTACGGGAAGTTGACCATCCCGTCGTTGTAGAACTTCATGTGATTCGGATCGTCCCAGGTCTTGCCCATGCCGTTCTGATAGCGGCCGAGGATGCGCTGGTTGATGACGTCGACCGAAGTGTTGACATAGGCGGTGTTCGCGACGACTTCGGCCATCTTCTGGCGATTGGAAAGCGAAGCGTCGATCCAGCGCCCGGCGTCGATGATCGCAGCGGTCATCGCGCGAGCGGTATTCGGGTTCTGTTTGACGAACTCGGCTGTGCAGCCGAGCACTTTCTCGGGATGGTCTTTCCAGATGTCCTGGGTGGTGATCCCGGTGACGCCGATGCCGTCGGCGATCGCGCGATGGCCCCACGGCTCCCCGACGCAGAACCCGTCCATGTTGCCGACCCGCATGTTCGCGACCATCTGCGGCGGCGGCACCACGATGCTTTTCACGTCCTTGAACGGATGCACGCCGTTGGCGGCGAGCCAGTAATACAGCCACATCGCGTGCGTGCCGGTGGGGAAGGTCTGCGCGAAGGTGTATTCGCGCTTTTCCTTCTGCATGAGCGCCGCGACCGATTTGCCGTCGACCCCGCCGTGATCGGCGAGCTTCTTCGAAAGGGTGATCGCCTGGCCGTTGTGGTTGAGCGTCATCAGGATCGCCATGTCTTTCTTCGGGCCGCTCACGCCCAGGTGCAATCCGTAGATCAGGCCATAGAGCACGTGCGACGCGTCGATGTCGCCGTTGACGAGCTTGTCGCGGACACTCGCCCACGACGCTTCCTTCGTAGGCACGATCTTGATGCCGTACTTCTTGTCGAACTCGTTGACCGACGCCATCACCACCGACGCGCAATCGGTCAGCGGAATGAAGCCGATCTTCACTTCCTTTTTCTCGGGCGCGTCGGAGCCAGCGGCCCACGCCGCCGAGCGCACGCCCGGAGGCACCATCGCCATCAACGCGCTGTAGCCCGCGACAGTCCCGGCGCTGCGCAGGAACTTGCGGCGCGCGCCGGTGGTTGCGGATTTCTTGTTCTCGTCCTGCGACATCAGTGACTCTCCCTGCGCATGGATGGAGCGGCCGTAAAGGATCGCAAGCTGTCCCGCGATCAGCACACATGAACGCCGTCGTTCACGTTGACGAACCGTCATGGGCCCGGTCGGGCGGCACCCTTACGCAAGGCGTATGCCACTTTGGTTTTCGCTCGTAAGTACCTGGCGTGCCAAGGGAGAATGCGCGGGACGCGCTCGACGGCAAACGATCGACGCCCTAACGCGGTGCGCGCACGCACCGCGATAGCGATCACGCGCCACGCACCTTCAATAAGCCAGAAGGCAGGTGGACAGGGGGCGCGCCTACCGCAAGACTTGTGCCCCTGCGCTGACTGGAGAGACGCAATGTCGGGAGATCTGTACAAGCTCGCCGCGCGGGAGGCTGTCGCGCTCCTCAGGAAGCGCGAGGTGTCGCCACTCGAGCTCGTCGAGGCGTCGATCGACCGGATCGAGAAGACCGACCCGCAGTTGAACGCGATGGTGACGCGCTGCTTCGAGCGTGCGCGCGGGCATGCGCAGCGGATCATGCGCGAGAAGACCGCCCGCGCGCCCAACTTCCTGCACGGGCTGCCGATCGGGGCGAAAGACAATCTGGACGTCGCCGGCGTGCGCTCGACCAACGGCTCGCGGATTTACGCCGATCACGTGCCGCGCGAGTCCGACCTCCTGGTGCGGCGGCTCGAAAGCAACGGCGCGATCATCATGGGCAAGACGAACATGCCCGAGTTCGGCGCCGGCGGAAACAGCTTCAACGACGTCTTCGGCGCCACACGCAACCCGTGGGACGTGAAGACGACCCCCGGCGGCTCGTCGGGCGGTTCCGCGGCTGCGCTCGCAGCGGGGCAGGTCTGGCTTGCGAGCGGCGGCGACTTCGGCGGCAGCATCCGGCAACCGGCGAGCTTTTCCTCGGTGACCGGCTTGCGCCCGAGTCCGGGCATGGTCGCGAAAGCCCAGGAGCAGCCTTTCAATCCGATGTCGGTGGAAGGTCCGATGGCCCGCACGGTCGGCGACGTCGCGCTCATGTTCGACGCGCAGGCGGGATTTCATCCCGACGACCCGCTGACCCAGGCGGGAGCGCTTCCGAGCTTCGCGGCGGCGGCTGCGGCCCCCCGCAAGCCTGCGCGCATCGCGTATTCCGCCGACCTGGGCATCGCGACCGCGATCGACGACGAAGTGCGCGAGATCTGTCGCGCCGCGGCCGAAAAAATCGCGCGTGCCGGCGTCTCAGTCGACGAGAAGCACCCCGATCTCAATGATGCGGCGCAGACTTTCCTTACGCTGCGCGGCGCGGTCTATATCGCGCGCCACGGCGCCTGGCTCGAGCAGTATCGCAACGTGCTCAAACCGGAGATCGTGCAGAACACCGAATTCGGATTGAGCCTGTCGGCGAAGGACGTCGTGGACGCCGAAGTGGCGCAAGGGGCTATCGCGCGGCGGGTGGCGGCGTTTCTCGAAGACTACGACGCGCTCGTCTGTCCGACGGTGTTGTGCCCGCCCTTCGACGCGAACCAGCGCTATCCGGAAGCGTTGAACGGCATACCCTTCGAAGGTTATATGGGGTGGCTCGTGCTGACGTTCGCGGTCACGGTGACGGCGTGCCCGGTCATGGCGCTGCCGGTCGGGTTCACACGCTCGGGGCTGCCCGTAGGCGTGCAGGTCATCGGTAAGCCGAGAGGCGAAGCGGCGCTGTTCTCCATCTCGTCGTACCTGGAGAGCGTGTTCGGCGTATCGCACCTCACGCCGATCGACCCGCGC
Source organism: Betaproteobacteria bacterium (assembly GCA_028292065.1). Taxonomy (GTDB): domain Bacteria; phylum Pseudomonadota; class Gammaproteobacteria; order Burkholderiales; family SG8-41; genus JAQGMV01. The sequence continues at coordinate 1,820 of JAQGNC010000496.1, read as the reverse complement.
TGACCGTCCGCCAAAAAAAACCCCGGCGGTGTGCGCCGGGGGAAACAGGGGAGGGTAAATCCGTTCCAGGGGAACTACTACTGCGTCGGGTTTCTAATTAGCACAGGCTGTGCCAGTTCTAAAAACGATTACGCATCAACAGCTTACCTCTCGGGCCTGTTCCGCGTCCGCGGTTTTATGTCTCTCGTGAACGACGCACCCAGTGCCCGCTGTCCCTAGCCGACTGATTGCTAAGGAATTTTTGGGTCGTCCGAGCGCGACAGGGAACAGGCGCTCACGACGGTTTGCTCTCGCGGACCGCGCCGGCCAGCGCTGCAAGCTCACCACCGCCCAGCAGCGTGATCGGTTCTGTCGCGATGAACGCTCGCGCAGGGGCCGAGAAGTCGCCTGCGGATACGCATATCCCGTTGGCCGCTTCTTCGCGCTCGACCGCACGAGCGAGATCGCGCAGAGGGCCGACACCGACCTGGTTCACTTTCCACCGGCGGCATTGCAGCAGGGTCACGCGCCCCGCTTTGGTCAGGCGGAAGTCGTAACCCGGCCCTGCAGCCGGCGACACCTCGTAGCCGCCGCGGCGGTAGGCGCCGGTGATGACGCTGCTGAACTCATCCCAATCCATCGAGCGCAGCGCCGCGAGGCGCTCGCCTGCGTCACCAGGCGCGCCGCCGCGCCACTGCTTGAAAGCGATGTAAGCGGACAAGAGGCCGAACGGCAGCGCCATGAAAGCCGCGACCGGCGGGAAGACCGCATGCGAGACGCCGAAGACCGCGACGGCGACGAGGAGCGTGATCCACCACGGCTGGCGCAGGAGGATCTGGAAGAGGGATTCGGATTTTGCCAATTTAAAGACCGATGATTTCGAGAAATGATGAATGAGAAATGATGCATGCGGAACGACGAATGCGGAACGACCGAGTGCGAATTGACGAGTGCGGAACGACCGCGTGCGGAATGACGACTGCGGTGTGCAAGCACTCGACTGCGGTGTGAAAGCACTCGGCCGCGCCGCGCATGGCGATAGCCATAACTCTCCTTCCCCTTCAGGGGGAAGGCCGGGATGGGGGTGGTTTAGGTCTTGGTTTGTGACGGCCCTCAGCTTACCGCGCCGTCCGCCGAACGCCGCAGCACGCGCCCCGGTGTCGCGCCCGTGTGCTGTGCGTTTTCGACAACCAGCGTGCCGTTCACGATGACCGTCGTACGCTCCCCGCTCGGATACTGATGCGGATCGGCGTAAGTGGCACGGTCGGTGAAATCGTCGGGATCGAAGAGCGCAAGGTCGGCTCGCATGCCCGGCCGCAGCAGCCCCCGATCGGCGAGGTTGAGCGCTTTCGCAGTCGCGCCGGTCATCTTGTGGATGGCGGCTTCCAGCGGGATAACGTTGTGCTCTTTCACGTAGCGTCCGATCACGCGCGGGAAAGTGCCGTAGAAGCGCGGGTGCGGCAGGCCCTGGCTGACCGTGCCGTAGGTCGCGACGCAGTTGCCGTCGGAGCCCACGAGCGCGGTCGGCGAGCGCATGAGCTCGCGGATGTCGTCTTCCGAAATCGAAGTGACGAGCACTCGCGTCGCGGCCCGGTCTTCGACGAGGTAATCGCAGATGACATCGATGGGATCGCGCCCGCGCTCAGCCGCGAGCGCCGCGATCGTGCGCCCCGCGTGCTGAGGCAGGTGCGGCGAGATCGAGATCCTCACGCAGTCCCACGACGGGATGCGCCCCCAGTTGTTGAGGCCGTCGCGCTCGATGTCGGCGCGGATACGGTCGCGTGTGTCCTTTTGCGTGAGGCGCGCAAGCATCGCTTTGACACCGCCCGCGTGCACCCACT
>JAQGNC010000419.1 GCA_028292065.1 Betaproteobacteria bacterium | reverse complement strand
AAAGGAAAAAGAATGGACGCCACGACTTCATACCGCACTTGCCGGCCATTGCGCGATCGGCTGCGCTCGCGCCCGAACGAACCCCTTCGCGTCCTTTGTTTTTTCCTTCGCGTCCTTGGCGTTCAATGCTGTGCTTCAGGGCTCACCCTAAAAACAGGCGATACGCCGGATTCCCGCTCTCCTCCTCGTACGGATAACCGAGCGCCTTCAGGAACGCTACGAATTTCTTCTTGTCTTTCGCCGGCACCTGCATGCCCACGAGCACGCGGCCGTAGTCCGCGCCGTGGTTGCGATAGTGGAAAAGGCTGATGTTCCAGCCTCCGCTCATCGCATTGAGAAAGCGCATGAGCGCCCCAGGCCGCTCGGGGAACTCGAAGCGGTAAAGGATTTCGTGCTCGACCGCGGGCGCGCGGCCGCCGACCAGGTGGCGCACGTGCAGCTTGGCGAGCTCGTTGTCGGTGAAATCGAGCGCTTCGAGACCGTGCTTGCGCAGGCTCGCCACGAGCGCTTCGGTCTCCCCGCGGTCGCGCACCTGCACGCCGACGAACACGTGCGCCTCGACCGCGCTCGCGTAGCGGTAATTGAACTCGGTGATGTTGCGCTCGCCGATGAGCGAGCAAAAGGTCCTGAAGCTTCCCGGCCGCTCGGGGATCGTCACCGCGACGACCCCTTCGCGCGCTTCGCCGAGCTCGGCTTCCTCGGCGACGAAGCGCAGGCGGTCGAAATTCATGTTCGCGCCCGAAGCGATCGCGACGAGCGTCTTGCCGCTGATCCCGGTGCGCTCGACGTACGCTTTCGCGCCCGCGATCGCGAGCGCCCCCGCAGGCTCGAGGATCGCGCGGGTGTCTTCGAACACGTCCTTGATCGCCGCGCACATCGCGTCGGTGTCGACGAGGATCACGTCGTCGACGAGCGCTTTGCACAGCCGAAAGGTTTCGACGCCGACCTGCTTCACCGCCACGCCGTCGGCGAAGAGACCGACGTGGTCGAGCTTCACGCGCTTGCCCGCTGCGAGCGAGCGGCGCATCGCGTCGGCGTCGGTCGGCTCGACGCCGATCACCTTGATTTCCGGGCGCAGGCGTTTGACGTACGCCGCGATTCCCGCGATGAGCCCGCCGCCGCCCACCGGGACGAAGATCGCGTGTATCGGACGGCTGCACTGGCGCAGGATTTCGATGGCGATCGTGCCCTGCCCTGCGATCACGTCGGGGTCGTCGTAGGGATGGACGAACGCGAGGCCTTTCGCTTTCTCGAGGATGCGCGCGTGCTCGTACGCGTCGCTGTAGGAGTCGCCGTGCAGCACCACTTTCGCGCCGCGCAGCCGCACCGCGTCGACCTTGATCTGCGGCGTGGTCACCGGCACCACGATCGTCGCGGTGCAGCCGAGCTTCTGCGCGGCGAGCGCGACGCCCTGGGCGTGGTTGCCGGCCGACGCCGCGATGACCCCGCGCTTCAGTGCCGACGGCGCAAGCTGCGCCATCTTGTTGTACGCGCCGCGCAGCTTGAAGCTGAAAACCGGCTGCATGTCCTCGCGCTTGAGCAGCACGTCGTTGCCCAGCCTGCGGGTCAGATTCGGCGCGAGCTCGAGCGGGCTCTGGATCGCGACGTCGTACACTCGCGCGTTGAGTATCCGCTCCAGATAGTCGGGCTTTTTCATAGGGTGGTGAGGGTAACAGGAAGCGCGTGTAGCGTGAATCGCAGGTATAGTACGAAAAGCGTGAATGGGTGAACGGGTGAATGGGTGAACGGGTATTTTTATCTCAAGTCTTTGAACGCAATCGCAGCGCGCAGGCGAACGACCACGCTGCTCGTTCACCCGTTCACTCGTTCACCCGTTCACCGTCGTCGCGAGCGAAGCGAGCGATGACCCAGGACGAGCTCAAGCGAGCAGTCGCCCGCGCCGCGATCGAGCACGTGCCGATGGGCGGGATCATCGGCGTCGGCACCGGGTCGACCGCGAACTTCTTCATCGAGGCGCTCGCGAAGATCAGGCAGCGCTTCGACGGCGCGGTCGCGAGCTCGGAAGCCACGGCGCAGAAGCTCGCGGCGGCCGGCATCGAGGTCGTCGACGCGAACAGCGTCATCGAGCTCGAGGTCTACGTCGACGGCGCCGACGAAGTGAACCGCGCGCTCGCGATGATCAAAGGCGGCGGCGGCGCGCTCACGCGCGAGAAGATCGTCGCCGCGCTGTCGCGCACTTTCGTGTGCATCGCGGACGGCAGCAAGCTCGTCGACGTGCTCGGGCGCTTTCCGCTGCCGGTGGAAGTCATCCCGATGGCGCGCTCGTACGTCGCGCGCGAGCTGGTAAAGCTCGGCGGCCAGCCCGAATGGCGCCAGGGTGTCGTCACCGACAACGGCAACGCCATCCTCGACGTGTACAACCTCGAGATCACCAACCCCGCCGAGCTCGAAGCCGCGGTCGACCAGATCACCGGCGTCGTCACCAACGGGCTCTTTGCGCGCAGAGGCGCGGACATACTCCTGCTCGGTACGCCCGAGGGCGTGCAGACGCTCAAACGTTAGGACATCGGCCATGGCTCGAACCGTACACTGTGTGAAATTAGGTCGCGAAGCCGAGGGGCTCGACTTTCCGACCTATCCCGGCGAGCTCGGCAAGCGCATCTTCGACAACGTGTCGAAAGAGGCGTGGAAGCAGTGGCTCGAGCACCAGAAGATGCTCGTCAACGAGAACCGCCTCAACCTCGCCGACAAGAAAGCCCGCGACTACCTCGCCCAGCAGATGGAGAAGCACTTCTTCGGGGAAGGGGCGGAGAAGGCGCAGGGCTACGTGCCGCCGAAGGCGTAGCCTTCGGCTTTCCACCCGGTGAACGCTGCGGAAGGAAACCAAGGTTTCCCTCCGCGCCTCCTTTCCTTCAACCCACCCCCATCCCGACCTTCCCCCTGAGGGGGACGGAGAGTTATCCCTCTCGGGACAATGGTCCCCTCCCCTTCAGGGGGAGGGACAGGGTGGGGGTGGTTTTGAACTTCCAGCGAGCGGTAGCGAGCCGAAGGAAAGGAGGTCGCAAGGAGGAAAACCTTGGTTTTCCTCTTTGGCGTACACCGGGAACTGCCTTTAGGCAGCGCCTAAAGGCAGTTCCAAGTTCTTCTCCAGAACATGCACGAACAGCGGGTGATCCCCGCTCGGTTTCTCGAGGTAATACCCCTGCACGCAGTCGACGCGGAAAGCCTTGAGCATCTGCAGGGTCGCTTCGTCTTCGACGCATTCGGCGATCGTCGTCTTGTGCAGGCCGCGCGCGACCGACACGATCGCTTTGACGAAAAGCTGGTTGTCGTAGTCGTGCGGGAGGTTGCGGATGAAAAGGCCGTCGATCTTCACCGCGTCGGCCTGCAGGTGCTTCAGGTACGCGAACGAAGAGAAGCCGGTGCCGAAGTCGTCGAGGCAGACGCCGCAGCCGGTCTGGCGCAGCGCCTCGATGAAGCGCTGGGCGTCGTGCAGGTCGGACACCGCTGAGGTCTCGGTCAGCTCGACCAGCAGGCGGCGCGGCTGGACACCGCAGCGCTTCAACTGCTCGGCGATGTACTGCGGCAGGGTCGGCTCGTCGAAAGAGCGTCCGGAGATGTTGACCGCGAGCGCGGGCACCGAAGGCGTGTCGGCCAGGAGCTCGATCGATTCGCGGATCACCCAGCGGTCGATCTCGATGATCTTCCCCGACTTCTCGGCCATCGGGATGAACTGGCCCGGCATGAGCATGCGGGTCGGATCGTCCTTGTCGCGCATGCGAACGAGCACTTCGAAGTGGGATAGCGAGCGGTCCGAGGTGTGGTAAATCCCCTGGAACTGGAGCGTCATCAGGCGGTTTTCGAGCGCGTGCAGGATGCGGTCGTTCCACGACAGGCGCGAGACCATCTGCTGCGACGTGTCGCGCTCGCTGCTGTAGATGCGCCACGCGTTCTTGCCCGCTTCCTTCGCCTGGTACATCGCGATGTCCGCGCGCGCGATGAGGTCCTGCGCGTTGTCGGCGTGGTCGGGGAACATCGCGATCCCGAGGCTCGTCGTCAGCCTCAGGTTCTCCCCTTCGAACTGGAAGCGCACCGTCGCGATCGAGCGTGTGATGCGCTCGGCGAGCACGCGCAGCATCTCGTCCGAGATGTCGGGCACCAGGATCGCGAACTCGTCGCCGCCGATGCGGCTGAAAAGCTCGTTGCGCCTCACCTGCCCCGCGACTTCGCCCGCGACCCGGATCAGCATCGCATCGCCGGCGCGATGGCCGAAGGTGTCGTTGATGTACTTGAAATCGTCCAGGTCGAAGAACAGGAGCGCCAGCCGCGAGCTGTGCCTTTGGGCGTCGGCGATCATGCGCGCGAGCTCTTCGTTGAAGCGGTGGCGGTTGTAGAGGCCGGTGAGCGCGTCGCGCTCGGCGAGATAGATGAGCTGCTCGGCGGTCTGGCGCTCGCGCGTCACGTCCTCGAACAGCCACAGGTAACCGACCGGCCTGCCGTAAGGGTCCTGCACCGCGTGCCCCTGCTGGGTCACGAGACGGCCGTCGATCATCTGGATCTCGTAGGCGGGCGCGAACCCGGCGTTGGCGGGCTGTTTCAGGACGTGGCGTGACTGGTCGCCCGGACGCGCGAGCACCGCAGTCGACGCTTCGACCAGATCGCTTGGCGTGGAGCCGATGATGCGACTGCCGGGCGAGAGCGGCCAGATCCGGCTGAACGCCGGATTGCTGTAGACCACGCGGCCGTCTTCGGAGACGAAGAGGATGCCGATGTCCATCGCACCCAGCAGCGCGGAGAGCCTCGCGTGCTCGTCCTGCGCCTGGCCGAGATATTCCTGCTGCACTGTCTGCGAGTTGCGAAGCTCGACGACGGTCGCCTCCAGCCGCTGCTCGGCTTCCTTGCGCTGGGTGATGTCGCGGATGCTGATGCGGATGCCCTGGTACGCGCCGGCCTTGTCGTAGATCGGCCGCCAGTCGGCCGCCGCCCAGAACTCGCTCGCGTCCCGGCGCCGTGCGCGGAATTCGAAATCCTGACCGGTGTTGCCGCGCAGCGCCTTGCGGATCTGCCGCATCGTGCGCCCCGCGTCGGCGCCGCTGACGAAAGGCGACGGGAAGTTCTCCATCGCGAGACACTCGTCGGCGGTGTAGCCGAAGATGTCGTGCACCCGCGGGTTGACCCAGATGAGACGGCCTTCGGGACTGATCCACAGCTCGCAGTCGTAGCTGTAGTCGGCTATCGCGGTGAACTTCGCCTGGGTCTCGCCGATCGCCTCGATGCGTCCGGCGAGCGCTTCGGCCATCGTATTGAACGCGTGCGTGAGCTGGGCCACTTCGTCGCCGCCGCGCACCGGGAGGCGTACCGTCAGGTCGCCTCCGGCGAGCTTCGCGCTCGCTTCGGTGAGCTGGGTGAGGTGCCGGGTGAGCCAGTACGCGACCGCGATCATGAAGCCGGTCGACAGGAGCAGCAGCAGGACCCCGATCGCCAGGTTCTCGCGGATGAGCTCGATACGCGCAGTTTTCAGGTAGCGCGTCGGCACACCGATGGCGAGCTTGCCGTGACGCTCGCTGCCCACGCGCAGTTCCACTTCGGTATCGAAGATGTCGTCGTCGTCGCGCGCCGAAAGCGCCTGCTCGCGCCGCGGCAGCGGTTTGCGGCGGTCCCAGCCGCTGGAGGCGACGATCTTGCCTTTGCGATCGAGCAGGACGACGTAACTCATCGCCTGGTCGCGCCGCGCCGCGTCGAGAACCTCCTGGACGTGAGCGCGGTCGCTTTGCGCGAGAGGCCCGGCGAGCGCTGCGTTCAGGAGCTGTTTCTGCTCTTCAAGGTGCGCGCGGGCGCGCTCGACGAGCTTGTCCTCCATCACGCTGATGCCGTTGTAGATCAGGAGGCCGAGCATGGCGAGCTGAACGACCGCGCTCGCCAGCAGCAGGCGGGAGCGCAGCGGAAGATAAGTGCGCAGGACGGGGTCCTCGCTCGGGCGTGCCTCGGCGCGCTTCTTCCTAGCCATGGGCGCGGACGCCGGTCCCGCTGCGGGAGTGCTCAGCAGGATGGCGAGGGGTGCTCATTTGACCGGTTTCACCAGCACGACCGAACGGCGCTGCCAGTTGTACAGCGCCCGCTTCGGCGCCGGCAGCGCTTCGATATCGACTTCGGTGAACCCGCGCTCGACGAACCAGTGCTCGGCGCGCGTGGTGAGAACGAACAGGCGTTTCAGCTTCATGCGGCGCGCGCGGTTTTCGATCTCGCTCAGCAGGCGCTCGCCGGCGCCCTGGCTGCGAAAGTCGGGATGCACCGCGAGGCCGGCGAGCTCGCCCGCGCGCTCGTCCGGAAACGGATACAGCGCGGCGCACGCGATGACGATGCGGTCGTGCTCGACCACGACGAAACGGCCGATCTCGCTCTCGAGCAGACCGCGGTTGCGCTTGACCAGGATGCCTTCGGCCTCCAGCGGCTCGATCAGCTGCAGGATGCCGCCGATGTCTTCCGGTTTGGCGGTCCGCAGGGTCTGGATCGGGTCGGGCGTGACGAGCGTGCCGACCCCTTTGTGCGTGAAGAGCTCGAGCAGGAGGGAATCGTCGACGTGGCCCGAGATGAGGTGGGCGCGCTTGACCCCCTGCTCGCACGCGCGAACCGCCCACGGCAGGTAGAACTGCACGTCGGTCTCGGCCTGCCCGCTTTTCGCGATGAGGCTCTTGGCGTGCTTGACCGTGAGCTCGCGCTGGAGCTCGCCGCGGCGTCCGGTCACCCCCGGCGTGTCCATCATGAAGATGAGCTTCTCGGCGCCGAGCGCGATCGCGGTGGACGCCGCCACGTCTTCGAGCGCGAGGTTGAACACCTCACCCGTGGGCGAGTACCCGAGCGGCGAGAGGAGCACGAGCTCGTTGTCGGCGAGCCGCTTGTGGATCGCGTTCGCGTGCACTTTGCGGACTTCGCCGGTGTGCAGATAATCGACGCCGTCGAGCACGCCGCGCGGCTTGGCCGTGATGAAGTTGCCGCTCGCCACGCGGATGTCGGCGCCCGCCATGGGGGAATTCGGCAGGCCCATGGAAAGCCACGCTTCGATCTCGACGCGCAGCCTCCCGCTGGCCTCCTTGGCGGCGGCGAGCGCTGCGTCGTCGGTCACCCGCAACCCTTTGTGGAAGCGGCTGTCGAGGCGGCGCTCCTGCAGCCGCGCCTCGATCTGCGGGCGCGAGCCGTGGACAAGCACGAGCTGCACGCCGAGCGCGGCGAGCAGGTTCAGATCGTGCGTCAGATCGTAGAAGCGTCCGTCGGAGACGAGATCGCCGCCGAAAGCGATGACGAAGATCTTCCCGCGAAAAGCGTGGATATACGGGGTGACCGACTGGAACCAGTCGATGAAGCGGTCCTGGCTGGAAAGCCGCTGGCGGCGCGGCGGCTGCGGCGCATCCGCCGCGCCATCGTCCCCGGCCGGCTTGACCTGTTTGTTCGTGATGGGGGTGCTCCTGCTGCGGCTGTGCGAAGGCGCGCTGCGAATCGCCGTGCTGCGCCGGATATTATGCGAGATCGGTTGTGAGGAAAAGGCTAGTGAGCCATGAAAAGCCAAGATTTTCTGCTTTTCAGAAGTCTCCCCAAGTCGCTTGCATCGCAGCCAGCGCGGCAAGCGCGGCGGTCTCGGTTCGCAACACTCGCGGACCGAGCCTGAGCGGACTGAAGCCGGCGGCCCTGGCGTCGTCCTGCTCGCGCGGCGAGAGGCCGCCTTCGGGTCCGACGAGCAGCACGATTGCGCCGTCAGGACGCGGCAGCTCGCGCAGCGTAGCCGTCGCGCCGGGGGAGAGCGTGAGGCGCAGCGCAGCGCGAGGCACCTGCGCGAGCCATGCGGTGAGCGACGCGACCGGATGGACCTCGGGCACGCAGTTGCGTCCCGACTGCTCGCACGCGGCGATCGCGATCCCGCGCCAGTGCTCGACGCGTTTGACCGCGCGCTCGCCGCCGAGCTTGACCACGCTGCGTTCGGTGGCGAGCGGCTGGATCGAAGCGGCGCCGAGCTCGACCGCCTTCTGCACCGTGAAGTCCATGCGCTCGCCGCTCGAGATGCCTTGCGCGAGGGTTATCGCGAGCGGCGATTCGCGATTCACCCGCTCGGGGTCTCCGACGCGCAGCGTCACCGCCGATTTCGCGATGCGCTCGATCACGCCTGCGTATTCGTGACCGCGGCCGTCGAACACCGTCACGGCGTCACCTGCGGCGAGCCTCAGCACATGCGCGACGTGATGCGCCTGGTCGCGCGGCGCGTCGAATAGCCCGTGCGCCGGGATCTCGTCCGGAACGTACAAGCGTGTGAGGGATCTGCCGCGGGCCATGATGCGTGACGATTATGCCTCACGCGCGAGGCGCTGCCGGCACGCCCCGGCCATCCCTGCTGGCCCCGCGCATCGGCCAGGACTAGAATCCGCCTCTTTCCGGCGTAAAGAGCGGACGTCTTGAAAATAGTGATACTCGGCGCCGGGCAGGTCGGATCGTCGGTTGCGGAAAACCTGGTTTCTGAAGCGAACGACATCACGGTCGTCGACCTGTCGGCGGAGCGGCTGAAGAAGCTGCAGGATCGTTTCGACCTGCGGACGATCGTCGGCAACGCCGCGCACCCCGCGGTGCTCGAGCAGGCCGGGGCGCGCGATGCGGACCTGATCCTGGCGGTGACGCAAAGCGACGAGACCAACATGGTCGCGTGCAAGCTCGCCGCGACCATGTTCAACATCCCGACCAAGATCGCGCGCATCCGCTCAGGCGATTACCTGTCGCACCCCGAGATCTTCTCGCCCGAGAATTTCTCGGTCGATTCGGCGATCTGCCCCGAGCAGGTGCTCACCGATTACATCGCGAAGCTGCTCGAGTTCCCGGAAGCCTTGCAGGTCCTCGAGTTCGCCGAAGGCCGTGTGAGCCTGGTCGCGGTGCGCGCTTTCCACGGCGGGCCACTCGTCGGCCATGCGATCTCGCACCTGCGCACCCACATGCCGCAGATCGAAACACGCGTCGCGGCGATTTTCCGCGGCGACAGCCCGATCATTCCCGAAGGCAGCACGGTCGTCGAAGCCGGCGACGAAGTGTTTTTCATCGCCGACACCAAGAACATCCGCGGCATCCTGCGCGAGCTGCGGCGCATGGACAAGCCGATCAAGCGCGTCATGATCGGCGGCGGCGGCAACATCGGAAGGCGCCTCGCCAAGCAGATCGAGCATCGCTACGAAGTGAAGCTGATCGAGTACAACAAGGCGAATGCGGAGAAGCTCGCGGCCGGGCTCGACAAGACCCTGGTGCTGATCGGCGACGTCACCGACGAGCAGCTCCTCGCCGAAGAGAACGTCGCCGAGATGGACGTGTACTGCGCGCTCACCAACGACGATGAGAACAACATCATGAGCTCCCTGCTCGCCAAGCAACTGGGCGTGCGCAAGGTGATCGCGCTCATCAATCGCGGCAGCTACGTGAACCTGGTGCAAAGCGGCCAGATCGACATCGCGATCTCGCCGGCGCAGACGACGATCGGCACGCTGCTCGCGCGGGTGAGACGCGGCGACTGCGTCGCGGTGCACTCGCTGCGCCGAGGCGCGGCCGAAGCGCTCGAGCTGGTGGCCCACGGCGATGCGCGCTCGTCCAAAGTGGTCGGCCGGCGCATCGAAGAGCTCGACCTGCCCAAGGGCGTCACGATCGGCGCGATCGTCAGGCGCCAGGCGCGCGAGGCCGGCAAGCACGAGCTCGACAAGCCGGTGTACGACTACCAGGTCATCATGGCGCACCACGACGCCGTCATCGAGCCCGACGATCACGTGATCGTGTTCGTGGTGAACAAGCGCAACGTGTCCAAGGTCGAAAAGCTCTTCCAGGTGAACGTCAGCTTCCTGTAGTCATCCTGCAGTCAGGTCGAAGAAAAACAGCATGCCCTGGATCGTTCCCAGCCTGCCGGTGCTCGGGCTCATCGCGATGGCGATGAGCCTGTCTTACGTGCTCCCCCTCGGCGTCTCGCTGTGGACCGACGACGGCACCGCCGGCATCTTCGGGGGCTCGATGGTCGTCAACTTCGTGAGCGGCTTCCTGCTGTGGTTCACGACCCGCCGCTATCGCCGCGAGCTCCAGCTGCGCGAAGGCATCCTGTTCATCACCCTGGTGTGGATCGGCGGCGCGCTCTTCGCGTGCATGCCGCTCGCCCTCGCGCTCGGGCTGTCTTTCACCGACGCCTATTTCGAAGCGATGTCCGCGCTGACCGCGACCGGCGCCACGCTCCTGTCGGGGCTCGACAATCTCGCGCCGTCCCTCAACATCTGGCGCGCCGAGCTCCAGTGGCTCGGCGGCATGGGCGTGATCGTGCTGGTGGTCGCGGTGCTGCCGATGATCGGCGTGGGCGGGCGCCAGATCACCAAGGCCGAGATCCCCGGCCCGATGAAAGACGACCAGCTCACCCCGCGCATGACGCAGACCGCCAAAGGCCTGTGGATGGTGTACTTCGCGCTGACGGCTGCGTGTTTCGTCGCTTACAAGCTCGCCGGGATGTCGTGGCTCGACGCGCTCATCCACAGTTTCTCGACCCTTTCGCTCGGCGGCTTCTCGTCGCACGACGGCAGCATCGGCTATTTCGATTCGCTGGCGATCGAGGTCGTCGCGATCGTGTTCATGACCCTCGCCGGGATCAACTTCGCGACGCATTTCAGGGTATGGCAGGCGCGCAGTCTTGCGGCCGCGAGACTCGACAGCGAGCTTCCGTATTACCTGCTCGTGCTCGCCTTGAGCGTCGTGGGGATCACGGCGTTCCTGTACCTGAAAGGCGTGTATCCCGACGTGCCTTCGGCGCTGCGCTACGCGGCGTTCAACACGGTCTCGGTCGCGACGAACACCGGTTACGCGACGGTCGATTACGCCCAGTGGCCGGTGTTCGCCCCGCTGTGGCTCATGTTCCTCGGCACTTTCGCCGCGTGCTCGGGCTCCGCCGGCGGCGGGATCAAGATGATCCGCGCGATCATCCTGTACCGGCAGATGCATCGCGAGCTGAACAAGCTCGCCCACCCGAACGCGGTGTCGCCGCTGAAGATCCAGAACCGCGTGGTGCCCAACCAGGTGGTG
>JAQGNC010000344.1 GCA_028292065.1 Betaproteobacteria bacterium | reverse complement strand
GCGCGAGCCCAGCCCGCGTTCCCCGAGATAGGCCGCGACGCGCGACGGGACCTCGCCTCGTGCGCCGGCTTCGTCGACCGTCGATGCGAGAGACAGCGCGCGCTCCCGAAAGCGCGTCAGCGGGTCCCAGGCGTCGCGAGGCGCGGGATTGCGCGGGTGGGCCGCGAGATGCGAGCGCACCGCCTCGATTTCCTCCACCGTCGGCTTCGCAGGTTTACCCTGGCGCTCGCGAATGAGGGCGAGCATGCGTTCGCGCGCGCTCATGTTAGGGAGGCGAGTGGCGGGAGGCGGGAGGCGAGCCCCGCGCACTCGACTCGGGGCCCGTTCCGGCGCCGCGTAGCTGCCACCTTACGCCTCCCGCCTCCAACCTCACGCCTCACGAGCAATCAGCCCAGGGTCGGCATGTGAAAACCGGTCGGCAGCGCGTCAGCGTCGGGCCAGCGCGTGGTCACGACCTTGGCCCGCGTGTAGTAGCGGACCCCTTCCATGCCGTGCACGTGGGTGTCGCCGAAGAGCGAGCCGCGCCATCCGCCGAAGGAGAAAAACGCGACCGGCACCGGGATCGGCACGTTGATGCCGACCATGCCGACTTCGATCTCGCGCTCGAACTTGCGCGCGGCGCCGCCGGAGCGCGTGAAAACCGCCACCCCGTTCGCGTAGGGATTGGCGTTGACGAGCGCGATCGCCTCGTCGAGCGTCTTCACCCGCACCACGCCAAGCACCGGCCCGAAGATCTCGTCCTTGTAGATCGTCATGTCGGGCTTGACGTCATCGAAGAGCGTGGCGCCGAGGAAGTAGCCTTTCTCGTGGCCGGCAGCCTTGTAGTTTCGGCCGTCGAGCACGAGCTTCGCGCCTTCGGCAACGCCTTTGTCGACGTAGCCCGCAACCTTGTCGCGATGCGCGGCGGTGACCAGCGGGCCCATGTCGATGTCCTTGCCGGTGCCCGGCCCGATCTTGAGGTCGGCCGCGCGCGATCTCAGCTTTTCGACGAGTGCGTCGCCGCAGTCGCCGACCGCGACGATCGCCGAGATCGCCATGCAGCGCTCGCCGGCCGAGCCGTAGCCGGCGCCGATCAGCGCGTCGGCGGCGAAGTCGAGGTCCGCGTCGGGAAGGACCACCGCGTGGTTTTTCGCCCCGCCCAGCGCCTGCACCCGCTTGCCGTGCTTCGCGCAGGTTTCGTAGATGTATTTCGCGATCGGCGTCGACCCGACGAAAGACACCGCCCTGATGTCAGGATGCGCGAGGATCGAATCGACCGCCTGTTTATCCCCGTGCACGACGTTGAGCACACCGTCAGGAAGGCCCGCTTCCTTGAAAAGCTCGGCGAGCCGCATCGCGGTCGAAGGCACTTTCTCCGAAGGCTTGAGCACGAAGGTATTGCCGCACGCGATCGCGACCGGGTACATCCACATCGGCACCATCGCCGGGAAATTGAACGGCGTGATCCCGGCGCAGACCCCCAGCGGCTCACGCAGCGAATGGGTATCGACGTCAGTGCCGACTTCCTCGGAGTGCTCGCCTTTCATCAGGTGCGGGATGCCCATCGCGAACTCGACCACTTCGAGCCCGCGCTGGACCGAGCCGAGCGCGTCGACGTGGGTCTTGCCGTGCTCCTCTGTGATCAGGCTCGCGAGCTCGTCGCGATGCTCGTTGATGAGCTCTCGGTAGCGCATGAGGATGCGGGCGCGCCGCAGCGACGGTGTTTTGCGCCACTTCGGGAACGCCGCTTTCGCCGCCTGCACCGCGGCGTCGATGTCTGCGTCGTTGCAGAACGGAACCTTGCGAACGATCTCGCCGGTCGCCGGATTGGTCACGTCGCCGGCGCGCGTGCTCTGCGCCGCCTGCCTGCGCCCGTCGATCCAGAGCGGAACGGTCTCGGCGGCTTTCATGTCGGTGGGTTTGTTCATTTAAGTTTCCTCTGCTGCTGTTCAGCGTATAGCGCACGAAACGTTTTTCCTTCGGGCGCAGGAAAATCGCGTTGTTCAGTCCATCCTCGAGCGCCAGGCAGATTGTGGATCTGCTTGTCGCGGCCTCCGAGCCATCCGAGCACTGCCGCGCCGGTTTTTGCGAGCATCGCGTAAAGCGTGGGGCGGCGCGCGGCCCAGCCCCACACAGCGAGCCCGGCGCGTTCTTTCCACGGCCTCAACCCCTGCTCGAACTGCTTTTCGCGCAGCTTTCGCAACAGGTCGGGCAGCGGGATTTTAACCGGACACACCACGCCGCACTGGTTGCAGAAAGTCGACGCGTGAGGCAGGTCGAGCGCTTTCTCCGCGCCGATGTAAGTCGGGGTAAGCACCGAACCCATCGGGCCGGGGTAGACCCACCCGTACGCGTGACCGCCGACGCTCTGGTAGACCGGGCAGTGATTCATGCACGCGCCGCAGCGTATGCAGCGCAGCATGGCCTGCATCTCTCCGCCGAGCAGCTTGCTGCGACCAGCGTCGACCAGGATCACGTGAAAATGCTCGGCGCCTTCGGTGTCGCCGGCCCGCCTCGGTCCGGTCGTCACCGAAACATAGTTCGTGATGGTCTGTGCAGTGCCGTGGCGCGGCAGCAAGCGCACCAGCGTGGTCACGTCCTCGAGCGTCGGCACGACTTTCTCGATGCCGGTGATCGCGACGTGAACGCGCGGCAGGCTCGTCACCATGCGCCCGTTGCCTTCGTTGGTGACGATCAGGGTCGAGCCGGTCTCGGCGATGACGAAATTCGCGCCGGTGATGCCCATGTCGGCGGACAGGAAATGCGGGCGTAGTATCTCGCGCGCTTCACGCGTGAGCTCGGCGATGACGGTGGTTCGCGGCCGCCCGTGCTTGGCTTCGAAGAGATCGGAGACTTCGTGGCGGGTCTTATGGACCACCGGCGCGACGATGTGCGACGGCGGCTCCTTGGCGAGCTGGAGGATGTATTCGCCGAGATCGGTTTCAACGACTTCGACGCCCGCGGCTTCGAGCGCGTCGTTGAGCGCGCACTCCTCGGTCACCATCGACTTCGATTTCGTCGCTTTGCGCACGCCGTATTTCGCCGCGAGCTCGCACACGATGCGGTTAACGTCGTCGACCGTCTCGGCCCAGTGCACCACCGTCCCCTGCGCGGTCGCATTGCGCTCGAACTCGGCGAGATAGACGTCGAGATTCGCCAGCGCGCGGTCGCGAATCTCCGCAGCGGCGTTGCGTATCGCTTCGAAGTTGTCGAGCTCCGCGACCCGCTCAGCGCGCCCTTTGACGAAGTTCGTCTGGAGCTTGTTCAGCGCCGCCTGCAGATTCGGGTCCGCGAGCTTGATGCGGGCCGTTTCCTTGAAGCGCTGGGAGGTGATTTGCATTGTTGAAGCCGTGAACGGGTGAACGAGTGAACGGGCCAAGGGCAGTTTACATTGGGTCCATCCCCGGAGTCGTCGGGCCTAGCCGCCGCTTCGGGGTCTGACCCCGGCTTCATCGGGGTCAGACCCCGGTTTACTTCAGGGCGTACCGACGAACCATCTCCTCATCCCACTCCAGCCCGATCCCCGGCCTCTCCGGCGGCACCGCCATCCCGTCGACCACCCGCAGCGGCTCTTTGAGCACCGCGTCCATCCAGTCGACGTATTCGAGCCAGTGCGCCGTCGGCGTCGCCGCGAGCAGATGCACGCTCACTTCCGGATACAGGTGCGACGACATCGGCATCCCTGCCGCGTGCGCCAGAGCGCTCGCACGCTGCCAGCCGGTGACCCCGCCGATGCGCTCGAGGTCGGGCATGACGAAATCACACGCGCGCGCCGCGAGCGCTTCCTGCATGTCGTACACCTGCGAGAAATTCTCGCCGATCTGTACCGGCGTTCGAAGCTCATTCGCGAGCCTCGCACAGCCGGCGTAGTCATCGTGCCGGATCGGCTCTTCGATCCAGTACACGCCTTCTGAATCGAGCGCATGCCCCCGCCGTATCGCTTCGGGCACCGAAAGCGCCTGGTTGTAATCGACCATGATCGTCACACCCGGCACACGCTTGCGCACCGCGTCCAGCGCCGCGAGATCTTCTTCGAGCGTCGCGTACCCAAGCCTCAGCTTGACCGCCCTAAACCCTTCCGCCACGAGCGCGTCGGCTTCGTCGGCGAGCGCAGCGGTGGGCATCAAACCGAGACCGTTGCTGTTGTAAGCCTGCACCGGCCGCGGCGTCGCGCCGAGATACGCGGCGAGCGGAACGCCCGCGGCCTGCGCGAGCGCGTCCCACGCCGCCACGTCGATGAGCGACATGCACATGCGCACGATGCCCTGCACGCCGATCAGGGTGTAGCGCTTCGAAAGCCGCGCCCACAGGTCCAACGGTGCGACGGCTTCGTTCCTGATCGCCTCCTGCGCATCGTTCAGCAGGTCGACGATCGCGTGCGCAGCCGCGGGCACGTAACAGAACTGGTACGCGCGTCCGGTGATGCCTTCCTCGGTGCGCAGATCGACGAGCAGCAGCGGCGCTGCGCGCACCGTCGCTGCGCTGGTGCCGAGCACGTGCTTCATCGGCACCGTGACGGGCGTGGCGCTGAGCGACTGGACCGTGAGGCGCGCCGCCATCTTCAGCGCTTGCGGGTTCCCGCGGCGTGCAGCGCGAGGATGTCCCACACCGCGCGATTCATCGGTGTCGGCACCCCCGCATCGCGGCCGAGCTGAACGACGCCTCCCGACAGCCACGCGACCTCGAGCGAATTGCCGTGCTCGAGATCGTGGTGCATCGACGAGCTCATCGCGGGCGCGACCGAGTCGGCGAACTGCAGCCGCTGGTCGGCGTAGTCCTCCGGCAGGTCGACGCCGAGCGCGCGGCCGACCGCCACGGTCTCCTTCATGAGGTCGAGCAGGAAAGCGCGGGTCTGCGGGTTCTCGCGGATCGGGCCGATCGGGGTGCGCATCGTCGCGGTCGTCCCTGACAGCCCGACGAGAAAGACATACTTCTCCCAGAGGGTGCGCCTGATGTCCTCCGAGAGCTCGGCCTGGATGCCCGCTTTGAGCAACGCTTCGAGCAGGCGCTCGGCGCGCTCGCTGCGGCGCTTGTCGTACTCGCCGAAGAGGAGCCGCTGCAGCGTTCCGGTCTGCAGGATCACGCCCGGGCGCGCGATGTGCGTCGCCACGTACGCGACGCCGCCCATCACCGCCTCGGCGCCGAAGGCGCGGCGCAGGATGTCGTCCTTGATCACGCCGTTCTGCAGCGACAGCACCCCGGTTTGCGGGCCGACGATCGGCTTGATCGCTTTTGCCGCCGCCTCGGTGTCCCACAGCTTCACCGACAGGATGACGAGATCCACCGGGCCGATAGCCGCGGGGTCTTCGGTCACTTTCACGTTCTTCACATGGATGTCGCCCTGCGCCTCGTTCTCGATCGTGAGGCCGTGCTCACGCATCGCCTCGAGGTGCGCCCCGCGCGCGACGAAAGTCACGTCGTATCCCGCATGCGCGAGCCGCCCGCCGTAAAAACCACCCACACCGCCTGAACCCATCACTGCAATTTTCATCTGCTCTTTCTTTCTTCAAAATCGGCCTCACTTCGCCACTCGCTGCAGCGCCCGGCGAAGTGGCTGCGTTTTAACTGCCTTAAGCCTCGTCCTCGCGTAGACCCGCGAGCACTTCCGCCACATGCAGAACACGCGTGGTCGTGTCGCCGCGTCGCCGCAGGCGGCCTTCGATGTTCAGCATGCAGCCGAGATCGCCGAGCACGACCGCATCCACGCCGCACGCGGCGATGTCTACGCATTTGCGCTCCGCGATGTGCGAAGAGATGTCGCCGAACTTGACCGCGAACGTGCCGCCGAACCCGCAACACTGCTCGGGCTGGGTCATTTCGCTGATCGCGACACCCGCCTGGGCGAGCAGCGCGCGCGGCTGCGCTTTGACACCGAGCTCGCGCAATCCCGCGCACGCGTCGTGATACGTGACGGTGCCTGCGTATCGACCCGGTACCGTCTCCACCCGCAAGACGTTCACGAGGAAATCGGTGAGCTCGTAGGTCTTCGCGCAGACGCGCTGCGCCCGCGCCAGCGCCTCGGGGTCGTCTCGAAAGAGATCCGGATAGTGCGTGCGTATCATACCGGCGCACGAGCCCGAAGGCGCGACGACATACTCGCAGTCTTCGAACTCGGCCACGACCTTGCGCGCCAATGCGAGCGCGGACGCGCGATCGCCCGAGTTGTACGCCGGCTGCCCGCAGCACGTCTGGCTCTGCGGCACCACGACCTCGCACCCTGCGCCTTCGAGCAGCTTCAGCGCGGCGAAACCGATACGCGGGCGCATGAGGTCGACGAGGCAGGTGACGAAGAGGCCGACTTTCATATCCGAATGCCCTGTCTCGCGTCAGGCCATCGGCTTGAATGCGCGATAAGATCGAAATCCGCCACTAAACCACCTTCCACGGCCGCAGGTAATCCATCCTGTCCGCGGTGCGCACGACGACCTGCCTCACCGCCTTTTCGTGCAGCACCTGGAGCATCACGTCGCAGCCCGCTTCCCCGCTCGACCAGAGCTTGTAATAGAAATCGCTCTGACCGCCGATCGTCTCGCCCGCGACGCCGAGGATCACGTCGCCGCGTTCCAGCCCCGCGCGCTCGGCGGGCGAGCCCGGAAGCGTGCGGGAGACGAAAAGATGTCCTTCGTGCTGCTCCGAATAGACCCCGAGCCACGGCCTCGCGGGTCCGCGGCTGCGCCCGGTCGAAACCAGGTCGTCGAGCAGCGGTTTGAGCAGGTCGATCGGCACGAACATGTTGCCGGGAAACGCCGCACCGATCTCGAGCGCGTCGCTCACCCACAGCGAGGCGATGCCCACGAGCCTGCCGTTTTCGTCGAGCAGGCCCGCGCCGCTGTGCTCGTAGCGCGGCGGCGAAGTGAAGATCGCGTCCTCGATCATGTATTCCCACCAGCCGGTGAAACGCCTGCGCGCGACTACCGCCGCCGCGGAGTGGCCGCCGGCGCCGCCGTGGGACACGACCGTCATGGTGTGCAGCTCGCGCACCGAGGACGAGTCGCCGAGCGCGATCGCGGGCGAATCGAGCCCGCTCGCCACGCGCACGAGCCCGAAGCCGCTCGCATGGTCGTAGCCTGCGACGGTCGCCGGATAGATGCGGCTCCCGCGAGTCATCACGAGGATCGACTCGGCTTCGAGCACGAGATAGCCGATCGTCAGGATGAGCCCGCGTTTGTCGTCGATGACGATGCCGGTGCCTTCGCGCTCGGTGCCGAGGGTGTCGGCGGTGCGCGCGCCGGGTAGCGCCTTGATGCTGAGCTTGACGACCGCGTCGCTCGCCTCGGGTGTCGCGTCGGAGGCGCCCAGCTCGGTGTACGCCGCGCGCCACGAAGCGAGCGCAGCGGTGAAGAAAGGCAGCGGCATGCTAGCGTCCCGCCTTGCTCATCCGCAGGAGGACGAGGGGCCGTTCGTGCCGAGCTCGTCGAAGCATGAACACGGCCGTTCCCCCCTCGACTGCGGCGCCGTGCGCCTGCTCAGGGCGAACGGACCTGGGAAGCGCAGCGCGGCCACGGCTGCGCTCAGGGCAGCGGGTCATAGCGCACTTCGATCACGTCGATGTCCTCGACGCCGCCCGGTGTCGCGAGCCTGACGCGGTCGCCCGGCTGCTTGCGCAGCAGCGCCTTGGCGATCGGGGAAATCCAGCTGACGCGGCCGCGCCCGGGATCGACTTCGTCGAGCCCGACGATGCTCACCGTCTGCTCGACCCCGTCGGCACCGGCGTAGGTCACCGTCGCGCCGAAGAAGATCTGCTCGGTGTCGCCGCGCTCCGCGGGATCGACGACGGCGGCGTTGTCGAGCCGTTTGCTCAGGTAGCGGATGCGCCGGTCGATCTCGCGCAGGCGCTTCTTGCCGTAGATGTAGTCGCCGTTCTCGGAGCGGTCGCCGTTCGATGCGGCCCACGTGATCGTCTTCACGAGCTCCGGGCGCTCGTTTTCCCAGAGTTGAGCGAGCTCGGCCCTGAGTCTCGCGTAGCCCTGCGGCGTCATGTAGTTGCGCGGCGCCTGGCCGGCGCCCTCGCGATCGCTGCTTCGATTCTGTTGCACAGCCATGCGCTAGTTTAACGAAAACGCGTGCGCAGCCTCGTTCGATCGAGGCTGCGTTCGAATGCGTGGTGCATTCCACAGACGCGTCGTGTTGCCCCGCAAAATTTCATCCTATAAAATCAGCCGGTCTGCGAAGCTGAGCGATGCCCGTCAAGGAAGCAAAATCTTCGATACAGGTGATCGAGCGGATGATGAATCTGCTCGACGCGCTCGCGCATCACACCGCGCCGGTCAACCTGAAGCAGCTCGCGACCGAAACCACGCTCCATCCCTCGACCGCTCACCGCATCCTCGGCGTCATGGTCGAAAGCCGCCTCGTCGACCGCATCGAGCCGGGCACTTACCGCCTCGGCATCCGCCTGCTGGAGCTCGGCAGCCTCGTCAAATCGCGCATCAGCGTGCGCCAGGAAGCGTTGCCTTTCATGCAGGTTTTGCATCAGGCGCTCGGCGAGACCGTGAATTTAAGCGTGCGCCACGACGACGAGGTGGTGTACATCGAGCGCACCGCCGCGGGCAATTCGATGATGCGGGTGGTGCAGATCATCGGCGCGCGCGCGCCTTTGCACATCACCGCGGTCGGCAAGATCTTTCTCGCGAACGACGGGGGCGCGAGCGCGGCCGACTACGCGCAGCGCACCGGCCTTCCGCGCTACACCGACAACACGCTGATCGACGGCACTGCGCTGGCGCGCGAGATCGACTCGATACGCACCCAAGGATATGCCTTCGACAACGAGGAAGCCGAGAAAGGCGTTTCGTGCATAGGCGCGGGGATATACAACGACGAAGGACGCCTCGTCGCGGGGCTCTCGGTGTCCGCCCCGTCCGACCGCCTGAACCGCGACTGGGCCCAGCAGGTTCGCCAGACGGCGGACCGGATCTCGCGGGCGATCGGCTTTCACGGTTAGTACGTGAGGCGTGAGGCGTAAGGGGTGAGGCGCAACGGCGCCGGTGGATCCCAGTCTGTTGCCTCGCCCCTGCGCTTTCACGCTTCACTCGTCTCCTCCCGCCTCTCCCCTCCTGACGCCTCACGCCTCACCCCTCCCGCCTCACTCCTTACGCCTCACGCCTTCAAAGCTATGTTCAACCACCACATCGTCTTCCTCGATCTCGAGACGACCGGCGGCAGCGCGACGCTCGACCGCATCATCGAGATCGGTCTCGTCGAGGTGAACCGCGGGGTGGTCGTCGGCGAGTGGTCGACGCTGATCAACCCGGGGCGCCGCATCCCGCACGGCATCCAGGTCCTCACCGGCATCACCGACGAGATGGTCGCCGCCGCCCCGACTTTCGGGGAGGTCAGCGCCGCGCTCGCCGCGCGCCTGGAAGGCAAGGTGTTCGCCGCGCACAATGCGCGTTTCGATTACGGCTTTGTCAAAGGCGAGCTCCTGCGGGCCGGATTGCGCTTTGCGGCGCCGGTGCTGTGCACCGTCAAGCTCTCGCGGCGCCTGTTTCCGCAGCACCCGCGGCACAACCTCGACGCGCTCATCATCAGGCACTCGCTGTTCTGCGTCGACCGCCATCGCGCGCTCGGCGACGCACGCGTGCTGTGGGAGCTCGCGCAGATCTGGAAACGCGAGCTCGAGCCCGACGTGCTCGAAGCCGCGTGCGCGGAGCTCCTCAGGCGGCCCGCCGTTCCGCCTGCGCTGCCGGCCGACCTCTACGACACGCTGCCCGAGCTGCCGGGCGTCTACATCTTCCACGGCGACGACGACTGCGCGCTGTACGTCGGCAAGAGCGCGAACATCCGCTCGCGCGTGCTCGTCCACTTCTCGGGCGAGCGCAGGCCCGGCAAGGACCTGAAGATCGCTCAGGCGGTGAGGCGGGTGAGCTGGGTCGAGACCGCGGGCGAGCTCGGCGCGCATTTCGAGCACGCGAGGCTCGTCAGGGATCTGGCGCCTGAGCACAACGCGCAGGCGCGGGACGAATCATGGTCGTGGCTGTGGCGCCCCGACACGCCCGATACGCCGCCGCGGCTCGTCGGCTCACACGAAATCGACGAGCTTCCGGTCGAGCATCTGTACGGGGCTTTTCGCTCGCGCGCCACCGCGACGACCGCGCTGCGCGAGCTCGCGAATGCCTACGGCCTGTGCCGCGCGCTGCTCGGGCTCGAAGCTGCGGCATCAGGCTGCTCGGCACTCGAATCGGGGCGCTGCCGCGGGGCGTGCGTCGGACGCGAGTCGACGATCGCCCACGCGATGCGCGCCGTGCAGGCGCTCGCGAGGCTGAGGCTCAAAGCGTGGCCGTATCGAGGCCGCATCGCGGTGCGCGAGCGCGATCCGTACAGCGATCGCATCGAGCTGCACGTGATCGACCGCTGGCGGCACCTGGGCACCGCGCATTGCGAACCCGAGCTGCACGAGCTCGCGCAGAGCGCCGCGGACGCCCCTTTCGACCTCGATACCTACAAGACGCTGGTGCGCCTGCTCAAGTCGCCGCCGCGCAACTGCGACGTCGTCGTGCTCTCTGCATAACCGGGCGGCGGCACGAGCGCCGCCGCGTTCCGGCATAATCGCGGCACACGATAGACCCCCTCCGAGGAGAACCTGATAATGCTCTATCCGCGCGCGCTCAAAGCGGTCGCCGCCGCCGTCCTGACCTGCGCCTTTTCGGCCCATGCCCAGCAGTACCCGACCAAGCCGGTGCGCGTCATCATCCCTTTTCCGCCGGGCGGCCCGACCGACATTATGGGGCGCTTCGCCGCCGATACCCTCACCAAGGCTTACGGCGTGCAGTTCATCGCGGACAACCGCGCGGGCGCCGGCGGCAACATCGGCATGGAGCTGTGCGCGAAGTCGCCGCCGGACGGTTCCACGGTGTGCGTCATGACCGTCGCGCAAAGCATCTCGCCCGCCATTTACCGCAAGCTTCCTTTCGACCCGGTGAAGGATTTCGCGCACGTGATGCTGATGGCGCAGCTCCCGAGCATGCTGACCGTGCACCCCTCGCTGCCGGTGAAGAACGTGAAAGAGCTGGTCGCGCTCGCGAAGTCGAAGCCGGGCCAGATGTCGTATGCCTCGACGGGCAACGGCACGAGCCCGCACATGCTGATGGAAATGTTCAAGTACATGGCCGGCGTCGAGCTCGTCCACGTGCCTTACAAAGGACAGGCGCCTGCGGTGCTCGACCAGATTTCGGGGCAGGTGCAGACCGCTTTCAACACCGCGATCGGCGTGATCCCGCACGTGAAATCGGGGCGGTTGAGAGGCATCGCGATCTCGACCAAAGAGCGTTTCCCCGCCATGCCCGAGCTGCCGAGCGTCGCCGAAAGCGGCGTGAAGGACTTCGACGGCGGCTCGTGGAACGGCATCGTCATGCCCGCGGGAACCTCGTCGGAGATCATCAACCGCATCCACGCGCCGGTCGCCGCCGAATTGCGCTCGCCCGCAGGCAAGGAAGCGATGCTCAGGAACGGCGCCATCGCATCCGGCAACTCGCCGGCGGAGTTCGCGGCATTCATCAGGGCCGAAGCCGCGAAATGGGCGAAGGTGGCGAAGTTCGCGAAGATACAGCTGGATTGAGGCGTGGCGCGTGGCGCGTGGCGCGTGAAGGGTGAAGGGTGAAGGGTGAAGGGTGAAGGGTGAAGGGTGAAGGGTGAAGGGTGAAGGTGACTGCCACCGGTTGTCATTGCGAGGAACGGCGTGACGAAGCAATCTCGAGAGGCTCGTAACACCGCAGTGCGGATCACCCGCACCGCTGACGACGTCGAGCTTTACTTCCCGCCGTTGCGCGCGCCTGAAGTGGCGCTGCCGCTGGCCGCTTTCGGCGTGATCGCCGCGGCGATGCCGGGCATTGCGATCATCGCCCTGCTGCCGCTGGCGGTCGCCAACGCGGGCAATCTCCTCGGCGCTTCGCTGCTCGGCGGTTTCGTCGTGCCGTTCGTCGCGTTCGGCGGCTTCATCGTCGCCGTCGCGATCTACATGCTCGCGAACGCGCTGCGCGTGCGCGTGAGCGCGGGCGCCATAGACACGGCGCGACTGGTGTTCGGGGTGGTGGTCAGGCGCCGCCGGCTCGACCGCAACGACATCGTCGCCGTGCAGCCGGAAATCCCTTCGCGCTACCAGAGCCTCTTCAGCTCGGTGCCGTCGTACCAGCTCGTCGCGCGCGACCGGCACGCGCGGCGGGTGGTCGTCGCCGAAACGCTGCGCGGGGAGGCGCTGATGGAAGAAGTGAAAGCGCTCATCGAAAACCCCGCGGCACCCGCGACGCAAGGAGCACCGACATCATGACCGAAGACAGGATGGAACTCGAGACGAGAGTCGATCTGGCAGCGGCGTTGCGCTGGGCTGCACGGCTGGGTTTCGGCGAAGGCGTGTGCAACCACTTCAGCGTCGCGCTGCCGGGACACGACGATCGCTTCCTCATCAACCCGCAGGGGCTGCACTGGTCGGAAGTGACGCCGTCTGACCTGGTGGTCGTCGACGCGCACGGACGCAAGATCACCGGGCGCCACAATGTCGAGCCGACCGCTTTTTTCATCCACGGCTGCATCCATCGCGGCAAACCCGCGGCGCGCTGCGTGCTGCACACCCACATGCCGTACGCGACCACCCTGACCGTTATCGAGAACGGGCGCCTGGAATGGGCGAGCCAGAATTCGCTGAAGTTCTACGATCGCGTCGCCTACGACGACGATTACAACGGGCTCGCGCTCGATGAGGCCGAAGGCGACCGGATGTGCGCGCGGCTCGGTCACGCGGACGTGCTGTTCCTGGCGAACCACGGCGTCATCGTCACCGGGGCAAACGTCGCCGCGGCTTTCGACGACCTCTATTACCTCGAGCGCGCGTGCATGCTGCAGGTCATGGGGATGCAGACCGGCCGGCCGCTGCGTCGCGTGCGCGAAACCGTCGCGCAGACGACGGCGTGCCAGATGGCCGGGGAATCAGCGCAGGCGGCGCTGCATTTCGAATCGATCAAGCGCATGCTCGATCGCGACGAGCCGGGCTGGAGAGGCGAGGCTCAATGAAACACCACCGGCAGGTTCATCAGCACGTCGAACGTATCGAGGAACTCGTCGACGTGCTCGGCTGATGCGTCTTCCGAGATCGCGTGTTTCATCGATTCGAGGAATTTATCGGCGCTGTCGCCCTGAAGGTAGGTGCCGCGTGCCGCATGCTTGTCGACGAGCTCGTAGCCGTGGTTCGAAGGGTATTCGACGACGTAGTAGTTCTCGCTGTTGTAGATGACGTTCATGTCTGTCCTTTGTCTGCACCGCGTCGCGGCACTTCGGCTTGCCTCGGCCTGTTCGTAGCAATCGCGGGGCCCGTATCTAAACCTTGGGCCCATCAGGCTTTTTTCAAGAGGCGAGCGGTGCGGCGATGTCTCCGCGGGACGACGGTCAACCCTGGGCCGATCGGCTGCGCCACCGGCTGAGCGCGATGCCCATGAGGATGAGCGCGAGCCCGGCATACGCCGAGACGCCGGGCTTTTCGCCGAGGAGCGTCACGCCGAGAAAGACCGCGACCGCGGGGCTGAGGTAATTGACCATCGACATGAAAGTCGGACCCGCGGAGCTGATCAGGCGGAAATAGAGAATCGTCGCAATCGCGGTCGGTCCGACGCCGAGCCACGCGATGCTCGCAGCCGAAGCGCCGCTCGGCTGCAGCGTCCACGGCCGGTCGTGCAGCAGCGCGAAAGGCAACATGAGCACGGCTGCGACCAGCAGCGTGCCGGTGGCCGCGGCGAGGAAATCGGTCTTGACGAGCAGCCTTGCGAGCACGCTGTTGGCCGAATAGCACAGCGCGCCGCCGAGCACCGCGAGTTGGGCGAGCACCGGGACTGCGGCGCCGCCGATGCTTTGCGCGGCCGGCGGCTCCATCAGGAAAACGATGCCGAGGAACCCCAGCGCGAAGCCGCCCACACGGTAGCGCGTCATCCTCTCGCCGAGCACCACGAAGTGCGCCAGCACGAGCGTGCCGAGCGGCATCGCCGCGATCAGGATGCCCGCCAGCGCGCTGTCGACGACCTGCTGCCCCCATGCGATCAGATAGAACGGCAGCGCGTTGCCGATCACCCCGAGCAACGCATACGCACCCCAGATCGGGCCGAACGGCGGCAGGCGCAGCCCTCGTCCGACCATCAAAACGAGCAGGGTCAGCGCGCCGAGCGTGAGACGCCCCGCGACGACCGTCGCCGGAGGCACCGTCGCCACGCTCAGCTTGTTGAACATGAAAGACGAGCCCCACATCGCGACGAGCGCGAGGAGCAGCGCCCAATCGTGCAGCGTACGTTGCTGTTGCAAGCGGACCTCAGTCGAAGAGCGACGTGACGCTGTCGAGCGCTTCGAGCGCCTCTAACTTCGCGAGCACGGCGTGCGGGTCGTATACGCTGGTCGCGGCAGTGAGCTTCAGGAACTTCGCGCGCAGCTGCTCGCGCGTGAGCGGTCGTGCAGGCATGCCCTCGTAGTCGTGCGCTTCGGCGATGAGCTCGCGCCCGTCTTTCAGCGTCACCGTCAGCAGCGTCGAAAAGCGCGTGCGGGCGAGCCGCGGCGGGTATTCGGTGACCGTGGTGTGGCGGCAGACCTCGCGTATCGACGGGTCGTTCAGCGAGTCGTCGCCGAAAACTTTCGGATCGCCCGGATCGCGATGCAGCGCGAGCGCCACGCAGAACGGCACGCTGTACTGCGCCATCATGGTGTCCTGCGGCTCGGTGATGTTGTGGTGGCTCACGACTTTTTCATTGGTGGCGATGACGACCGAGGCGACGTCGGAACCGTGAAAACCGTGCTGCGCCCGGAGCTCGAGCGCAGCGGTCACCGGAACGTGCGCGGTGATGTGGCACGCGTAGCGCTTGAACATCGTCTTGAGCGTGTGCCACTCGTGGCCGAGGCCCGCGGTGAGCCGCGGCGGATCGCTCTCCTTCGCGAACACGTTGAGAAAACCGTAGCGCCCTTCGAGCACGGTCTCGGGGCCGGTGTAACCCTCGCGCGCGAGTGTCGCCGCCATCGCCCCGCCTTCAGCCGCGCGGCCCAGGTGCAGGCGTTTCACCATCCCGCCGCCCGACTTCGAGAACTCGAGCAGCCCGGAGCAGAGCGAGCCCGCGATCCCGAGCGCGTTCGTCATGCGCTCGGCGTCGAGCTTCATCAGGAGCCCGGTGACGATCGCCCCGCCGAATACGCCCGTGAGTCCCGGCGCGTGAAAACCGATCTTCTCGCTCGAGTGGCGCGCGGCGTCACCGATGCGGTACATCACTTCGAAACCCGCGACGAATGCAGTGAGCAGCTCGCGCCCGCTGCGGCCCTGCGCCTGCGCGACCGGGATGCCGGGTGCGGTCAGCGACGCGCCCGGATGCACGCCGACGCTCGGGTCGCACAGGCTGTCGAGCTCGAACGAATGCGCGAG
>JAQGNC010000275.1 GCA_028292065.1 Betaproteobacteria bacterium | reverse complement strand
CGCGCGTCCCCGACTGTGCCCTTGCACCCTAACGCCCGTAATGCCTCGCGTGTTGACGCGTATTGTTTTCCTTTTGTTTTTCCTTCGCGTCCTTTGCGTCCTTCGCGTTAAAGCTTTGCTTTTGGGCCCATCACTTCATAGGCTCGAGGCGAGCGAGAACCCCGCGGCGTTCATCGGTCAGCAGATACACGAATCCGTCCGGCCCCACCCGCACGTCGCGGATGCGTCCTATCGCGCCCTTGATCATCCGCTCTTCCTTCACCACCTTTTCTCCGTTCAGCTCGAGCCTCACGAGCATCTTGTCCGCGAGCGCGCCGACGAGCAGGTTGCCTCGCCAGTTCGGGAATTTGTCGCCTTCGTAGAAAGCCATGCCCGACGGCGCAATCGACGGCACCCAGTAGTAGAGGGGCGGCTCGATCCCGGCTTTCTGCGTGCCTTCGCCGATCTTCGTTCCGGTGCCGTAGTTCGCGCCGTACGTGATCACGGGCCATCCGTAGTTGCGGCCCGCGCGCATCACGTTCACTTCGTCGCCGCCCTGCGGGCCATGCTCGTGCGTCCACAGCTCGCCGGTCGTCGGGTGCAGCGCGGCGCCCTGCATGTTGCGATTGCCGTAGGTGAATTTCTCGGGCTTCGCGTCCTTGCGCCCGACGAACGGATTGTCCTTGGGAACGCTGCCGTCATCGTTCAACCGTATGACGCCTCCCGCGTGATCGTTCAGGCGCTGCGCACGCGCCTGCTCGCCGCGCTCGCCGAGCGTGAGAAAGACATGGCCTTTGCCGTCGAAGACGATGCGCCCGCCGAAATGCTGGCTCGTCCCGGTCTTGGGCTCGAGCCTGAAGAGCACCTGCTGGTCGGTGAGACGGTGATCGTCGAGCTTCGCGCGCATGAGCTCGGTGCCGTGACCGCCGGGGCCGGGGCCGCTGTAGGAGATATAGATCCAGCCGTTGTCCTTGTAGTCCGGGTGCAGCACCACGTCGAAGAGACCGCCCTGCCCGTCGACGACGATCTTCGGCAAGCCCTCGACCGGCTGCGGATCGAGCCTGAAATCCTTCGACACGATTCGCATCCGCCCCGCGCGCTCGTTGACGAGCATGCGTCCGTCCGGCAGCCAGGCGATCGACCACGGGTGATCGAGACCTTCGACCAGCGTGACGAGATTGAACGCGTGCTTCTCCGACTGCACGGCTGTGCGTTCGGCGGCGGTGCAAAGCGACACACCGCCTGCGAGCAGAAGCGCGACGACGGCGTTCACGAGCGATCTGTGCGGAGTCATGCGGTGCATCCTTTCAGGAGGGACTGAGGCTTGCGCTGACACGCATTCAACTTTCGCGCCCGGCCAGTATACTGAACACGATGTTCAAAACACTGGCTGCACTCCTGATCGCCGGCGCGTGCGGCGCCGCGCATTCCGCCGCATCGTCCGATCACGCGGGCGCTGCATGTCTCAACCCCGCGAAGTGGTACGCGCTCGACGGCGCGAAGCCTCGTGCGATTCCCGAGGCCGAGCTCATCTCCGACATGGCGCGGCGCGAAGTCGTCCTGCTCGGCGAGCAACACGACGACGCCGACCATCATTGGTGGCAGTTACAGACGCTGGCCGCGCTCCACGCGGTGAAGCCCGACATGGTCATCGGCTTCGAAGCGTTCCCGCGGCGCGTCCAGCCCGAGCTCGACAGATGGTCCGCGGGAGCGCTCGGCACGAGCGAGTTCCTGAAGCGCGTCGAGTGGGACAAGGTGTGGGGTTTTCCGCCCGAGCTCTACCTGCCGCTGCTGCATTTCGCGCGCATCAACCGCATTCCTGTCGTCGCGCTGAACGTCGAGCGATCGCTGACAGAGGCGGTAGGCGCGAAAGGGTGGGATGCCGTGCCCCCGCAGCAGCGCGAAGGGCTCACGCGTCCGGCCGCGCCGCCCGCCGCCTACGAGGCGAGCCTCTTCGAAATCTATAAGGAGCACGCAAGAGGACGCGCCACCGGTGCGCCGGCAAGTATCAAAGACCCGGCGTTTCGTAACTTTGTGGAAGCGCAGACGACGTGGGACCGTGCGATGGCCGAAGCGCTCGCGAGCCGCACCAAAGGCGCAGGCGCTGCACGCCCGCTCGCGGTCGGCATCATGGGCGCCGGTCACGTGCGCGGCGGCCACGGCGTGGTCCATCAACTGCGCGATCTCGGCGTGACACGAATCGGCAGCTTGCTCGCGGTACCTGCCGATACCGACTGCAGCGCGCTCGTCGCGCCGCTCGCAGACGCGGTATTCGCTTTGCCCGCTGCACGCGACGAGACCCCGCCGCCGCGGCTCGGCGTGCGGCTCGAGCTGCGCAATGGCGAGGTGGTGATCGCGGCGATCGACCCCGGCAGCCTTGCCGCACGCAGCGGTCTCCAGGCGGGAGACGTGGTGCTGAGCGCTGCGGGCGCCCCTGCTTCGAGCGCGTCGAGCGTCTCCAGCGCCGTGCGAAATACGCTGCCTGGAACGTGGCTTCCGCTGCAGATCAGGCGGGGCTCGACCACGACTGACATCATCGTCAAGTTCCCGCCGAAACCATGAGGGCGTGGTGGCGCACCGTTTTCACGTGCGCTTTCGGTCTCGCGGCATTGAGCGCAGTCGCCGCGGATCTGGCGCTCGACGTGAAGCTCGACCCGCACACGCGCCGCCTTGCGGCCACTGCCGAGCTCGCGTCTCCAGGCAACTTCGCGTTCGCGCTGCATCCCTCGCTGTCGGTGCAGTCGGTGACGGTCGACGGCCAGCGAGTCTCCGCCGCGGCGACACCGCACCGAGGCGGGCAGCCGACGTGGAGTGTCGCTTCGGCGAAAGGCGCGAGACTGCGCATCGAGTACGCGGGCACGTTGCCTGCGCTGGAAACGCGGGATCATCGCGCGGTGCTGCAGAACCTTGCGCCGATGGCCTCGGCGCAAGGCGTATTCCTGCCGTCCGGCAGCGGCTGGTACCCGGCGCTGTCCGGCGCTTTCTCGTATTCGGTGCGTCTCACATTGCCGCCGGATCAGCGCGGGCTGGTCCCGGGACGCGTGGTATCGGAGAGCGCTTCGAAAGCGCGCTACGAAGCGCAGTTCGCTTTCGAGCATGCGGCCGAAGGCATCGATCTCATGGCAGGCCCGTACCTCGTGCGCGAGAAGGTCGTCGAGCGCAGGGGCGCCCAACCGCTGCGGCTGCGCACTTACTTTTATCCTGATGTCGAGCCGCTCGCCGACGGCTATCTCGAAGACAGCGCGCGCTACATCGCGATGTACTCGGAGGCGATCGGCCCTTACCCTTTCGACCTGTTCTCGGTGGTCGCAAGCCCTTTGCCGACGGGCTTCGGCATGCCGACGCTGACCTATCTCGGCGCGGAAGTGCTGAAGCTGCCGTTCATCCGCGCCACCTCTCTCGGCCACGAAGTCCTGCACAACTGGTGGGGCAACGGCGTCCGCGTCGACTACTCGCACGGCAACTGGAGCGAAGGTCTCACGACTTTCATGGCGGACTACGCTTACAGGGAGCGCGACTCGGCCGCGGCCGCTCGCGAGATGCGGCTCGGCTGGCTGCGCGACTTCGCCGCGGTTCCCGAAGGCGCGGATGTCGCGCTCAGCGCTTTCCAGTCGCGCACGCACGGCGCTGAAGCCGCGGTCGGTTACGGCAAGGCGGCGATGGTGTTCGTCATGCTGCGCGATTCGATCGGCGTCGAGGCGTTCGATCGCGGCATCCGCGCGTTCTATGCGGCGCACAAACACCAAGCGGCGAGCTGGGACGACCTGCGCGCTGCGTTCGAGGAAGCCGGCGGGCGCAGCCTGCGAACTTTCTTCGAGCAGTGGGTGAGGCGGCCGGGCGCGCCTGAGGTTGCTGTAACCGGGGCACGCGTTCGAAACGGCGGCGACGTCGAGGTGACCGTCACGCAGCGTGCACCGGCGTATGTGCTCGACCTGCCGCTCGAGCTCATCGGCGACGAGAAGAGCGAGATGCGCCGCTTGCCTGTCGATCGGGAGCGGCAGGACGTGAAGATGGTTGTTCCGTATGCCCCGCAGGGCGTGCGCATCGACCCCGACCTGCGGCTGTGGCGCAAGCTCGCCGCGTCCGAGCTGTCACCGATCCTGCGGCAATGGATCATCGCGCCGGCGCCGCGGCTCGCGATCGTTGCCGCGAACGATGCGGTGGAGAAAGCCGCGCGCGAGGTGGCGCTCGCATTTTTCGAGAACGCGCCGCAGCTCACGACTTCGGCTCGTCTCAGCGACACGTCAGCTCCGGTTCTTCTCGCGGGCCTGCACGCTGCCGTCGATGCGGCGCTCGAGTCACTGCGCGCTGCGCCGCGCCCGCCGAATCTCGCCGCGCGCGGCACCGCCCAGGTATGGACCGTCGCCGCGGGTGGCAAAACCCCGCCGCTCATGGTGATTTCAGCTGGCGATGCGGATGCGTTGCGAGGCGTCGGCCGCGCGCTGCCGCACCTGGGGTCGCAAAGCTATCTGGTGTTCGAGGGTGCGCGAGTGATCGACCGAGGCGTGTGGCCCGCACAGGGAAAAAGCATCGCTGTCTCTCGTGAACCTTAGCGGCGCGCGCGTCCGGCAAATCGCTCAGCGGTAGTGAAGCCGAAGAACACGGGTCGCCTCAATCCTTGCCGAACCAGATCTCCAGGGTTCCTTCCTTCGCGCTGAGCTTTGGCTGTGCGAGGTAGACCTGTTTTCCCGCGGTTTCACGAGAGACGATGGCGGCGAGACTCTCGGCTCTGGGTCGATCGGAATCGTGAAAATAACGAACCTGAGTCTTGCTCGGCATCGTGCTGGCGGGCAGTTTTTCAATGCCTGGCGCGACCACCGAGTTCATGCGGAGAACCTTCATGATGCGCTCGGCGAGCTCCTGCTGCGCGCGATTGTTCCGGTCCACCTGTATGTAGACGAGCGCGTTTTGCAACTGACTGAATGACACGTCCGGAACGTCGGAAACGCGCGGCGCAGCCGTTGCGTTCTTGTCTATGTTCTCGACCACAGCCTGTGTCAGCACGGCCTTTTCGGTCGGTGGCCAGATCTGCTTCGCCACGGCCTCGACCGCCTGGTTCACCGCGACAAACATCGGGCGTTCCTTGTCGCTCCCCGCCGATCGGGACGCCCGTTCCAGAGCCTGGAGCGCGGCCCTCGACGCTTGAAACTTGCCCGGCTCGGTTGCGCTGAGGTTCGCGAGGAAGGGCGCGATCAGCGTGGCGTCCGCACGCGCATCCTCCTGTGCCTTTTGACGTTCGAGCTCGCCTGCGGGCGTGAGCGCAGACTTGATCGCTGGATACATCGTCGCGAAACTCGCGCCGAATATGAAGACGAATAAAGGCGATTTGACGAGACTGTTCACCAGATCGAACGCTCGTTTGCCGGGCGACGGCAATTCGGCTTCGGGCTGCTTCAGGATTACAGTGACCTCTCGAGCCATGTGCGTCTCCGGGAGAATGCCTACGCGGCCGCGAGGTAAAACACGCGGAAGCCAACGTATTTTCTAACACAAACCGGACGCTATGCGGTCGCCGCGGGCGCGGGCGTCGTGTGGGCGCACCCGCTTACGCGACCTCGCCGATCTCCTCGAGCTCGCCCGACACTTCGAGCCACCGGTGCTCGGCTTCGTCGATCAATCTCGTGAGCTCGGTCTGGCGCAGCGCCAACCCTTTGAGCTTGTCCGGATCGGGGCTCTCGTAGAACGATGGGTCGGCGAGGGATTCGTCGATCTCGCGCTTCTCTTCGTGCCAGGTCGACAGACGCTGCTCGAGCTGCTCGGCTTCTTTCATCAGCGGGCGCCTGCGCGCGAGCTTCGTCTGGCGATCCGCGGCCGCGGCGGCACGCGCTTCCTTGCGCGCGGCTTTGTCGGCGACCAACCCGACGTCGGCGCGCGCGGCGGCCTGGGCTTCGCGGCGCGCCGACAGCCACTGGAGATAGTCGTCGAGGTCGCCGTCGTATTCCTTCGCCTCGCCGTCGGACACGAGCAGGAACGCATCGCACACGGTGCGCAGCAGCGCCCGGTCGTGCGACACGAGGACGAGGCTGCCTTCGTATTCCGCGAGCGCCTTGGTGAGCGCGTGCCGCATTTCGAGGTCGAGATGGTTCGTCGGCTCGTCGAGGAGCAGCAGGTTCGGGCGGCGCCGCACCAGCAGCGCGAGCGCGAGGCGAGACTTCTCTCCGCCGGAGAAAGGACCGACCTTCGAGTCCGCCATCGCGCCGCGGAAATCGAAACCGCCGAGGTAATCGCGAAGCTCCTGCTCGCGAGTCTGAGGTTCGATCCGCACGAGGTGCTGGATCGGCGAATCGTCGGGGCGCAATTGCTCGAGCTGGTGCTGGGCGAAATAACCGATCGCGAGGCCTTTGCCTTCGTAGCGCATCCCGTCGCCGGGAGGCAGATCGCCGGTGAGGAGCTTCACGAGTGTGGATTTGCCTGCGCCGTTCGGGCCGAGCAGGCCGAGGCGCGCACCGGGACGCAGCGTCATGTCGATCCGGCGCAGCACGACTCGATCGCCGTACGCGGCGCTCGCGTGATCGAGCGTGAGCAGCGGATCGGGTGCGCGCTCGGGCTCACGGAAATGGAAATCGAAAGGCGCGTCGACGTGCGCGGGCGCGACGTGCTCCATGCGGTCGAGCGCCTTGATGCGGCTTTGCGCCTGGCGCGCCTTGGTCGCCTGCGCGCGGAAGCGCGAGATGAATTTCTCGAGGTGCGCGACTTCGCGCTGCTGCTTTTCGAACATCGCCTGCTGGCCGGCGAGCTGCGCGGCGCGCTGCTCTTCGAAAGCGCTGTAGTTGCCGGTGTAGAGCGTCAGATGCTGGGAGGCGATGTAAGCGATGTGCGTCACACAGCCGTCGAGAAAGTCGCGGTCGTGCGAGACCAGCAGCAGCGTGCCGCGGTAACCCGCGAGCCACTTCTCGAGCCAGACGATCGCGTCGAGGTCGAGGTGATTGGTCGGCTCGTCGAGCAGCAGCAGGTCGGAGCGCGCGATGAGCGCCTGCGCGAGGTTGAGGCGCATGCGCCAGCCGCCCGAGAAGCTCGCAACGGGGCGCGTGAATTCGTCGTCGGCGAAACCGAGCCCCGACAGCAGCGCCGCCGCCCGCGCTTTCGCGCCGTAGCCTTCGATCTCCTGCAGGCGCGCGTGCAGCTCGCCGACGCGGTTGCCGTCGTGCGCCGCTTCCGCGGCCGCCAGCTCGCGCTCGATCGCGCGTAGCTCGGCATCGCCGTCGAGCACGTACTCGATCGCCTCGACGCCGAGCGCGGGAGTCTCCTGTGCCACCGACGCGATGCGCCACGCAGGCGGCAGGTCGCAATCGCCGCGGTCCGGATGAAGCTCGCCGCGCAGCATCGAGAAGATGCTCGACTTGCCGCTGCCGTTCGGACCGGCGAGACCGACGCGCCAGCCGCCGTGGATCTGGAGGTTGGCGTGTTCGATGAGGCGGCGGGGTACGCGGGCGAGGGAGAGATTACGAAACTGGATCACTGCCGGGGGTCACTGAAACTGAGTTTTCAAACCACGAAGGACACGAATGGGCACGAAGTAAAAGCAAAACCAAAGCTTTAACGCGAAGGACGCAAAGGACGCGAAGGAAAAAACGAGTCTTCAAAATGCGTTGCGGGATTCTACCGGGTCACGAAAGGCGGGCCCCGCTTGTCTCCGTCGCCCGCGCGGCGGGGAGAGGGTCGACGAAAGGTGATGTGCCTTGAATCAAACCGGGGACAGACCCCTATGAAACAAAACCAGGCAAAACCTGGGTCTGTCCCCTGCGTGTCTCCCTCGCCCCTCGCGGCGGGGTGAGGGTCGGGGAGAGGGGCAAGAAGGTGCTCGGCCTTCGATCAACCGGGGACAGACCCCTATGAAACAAAACCAGGCAGAACCGGGGTCTGTCCCCTTCCTGTCTCCCTCGCCCCGCGCGGCGGGGAGAGGGTCGGGGTGAGGGGCGACGAAAGGTGATGTGCCTTCGGCCAAACCGGGGACAGACCCCGTAAAACAAAACCAGGCAAAACCAGGGTCTGTCCCCTTCCTGTCTACCGCAGCTCCTCGCGACGACAGAATCGGAGTGAAGGCTTTTGACCTTCGCGTCCTTTGCGTCCTTCGCGTTAAGGCTTTTGACTTGCTCCTGGGGCGCGCGGTATCAATCCGCCCGTATCCCATTCTCCCGCACCACCTTGCCCCACCGCTCCATCTCGGTCACCAGAAACTTCTGGAGCGTGGCCGGGTCGCTCACGCGCAGGTCCATCCCGAGCTGCTCGGTGAGTTGCTTGCGCAGGTCGGGCTGGCTGAGGGTCTTCACGAGCTCCGCGTGAAAGCGCTCGAGCACGGGCTTCGGCGTCGCGGCGGGCGCGAAGATCCCCCACCACGCGAGCGCCGATAAACCGGGGAAGCCCTGCTCGGCGAGCGCGGGGACGTCGGGCATGGCGTGCGAGCGCTTGTCGCCGGTGACGGCCACCGCGCGCAACCTGTTCGCGGCGACGTGCGGCGCGAGCAGCGCGACCGAACCGATCGCGAGCTCGATGTGGCCGCCGAGCACGTCGACGGTCATCGGGCCGCCGCCCTTGTAAGGCACGTGGACGAGCTTGAAACCGCCCGCGCGCTCGACCAGCGTCATTGTCAGATGGCCGAGGCTGCCCGATCCGATCGATCCGTAACTGATCGCACCGGGCTTCGCTTTCGCCGCTTTGATCACGTCGTCGAACGTGCGGTAAGGCTTGGACGGCAGCGTCGAGATCGCCATCGGCGAGGTGCCCACGAGCATCACCGGCGCGAAATCCTTCACCGTGTCGTAAGGCAGGTTCGGCAGCAGCGACGGATTCACCGCGTGCGTGTCGAACACGAACACATAGGTGTAGCCGTCGGCCGGCGACTTCGCCGCGATGGCGGTGCCGATCGAGCCCGATCCGCCGGTACGATTGTCGACCACGAACTGCTGGCCGAGCGACGCGGTCAGGCGCGTCGCCAGCAGCCGCGCGAGCGGATCGACAGTGCCGCCGGGAGGGAAAGGAACGATGAAGCGGACGGGCCTCGAAGGCCAGTCGGCACGTTGCGCCGACGCAGCGGTGAGCGGGAACAGGAACACAGCGAGAAGCGCGGCCGCAACAGCGCGTGTCTTCGAATGCATAATGACTCCTCCCTCGTTGTTCGCGTAGCGTATCACCACGGCCCGGAGGATTCGATGCAGAAGCCTTTCGACATGCGGCTCGTCCAGCGTGGCGCCAGACTGAAGCGCTCCCCGTATTTCGAGGCGACCCGGCGCGCGGGATGCTGGGGCTACACCGTCTACAACCACATGTTCCTGCCGATCGGCTACGACGAGCTCGAGCGGGAATACTGGAAGCTCCTGACCGACGTGACGCTGTGGGACGTTTCGGTCGAGCGCAACGTCGAGATCTCGGGTCCCGACGGTTTGCGCTTCATGAACCTGCTCACGCCGCGCGACCTGTCCGGATGCGCCGTCGGCCGCGGCCGCTACGTGCTGCTCACTGACGGTGACGGCGGCATCGTCAACGACCCGGTGCTGCTGCGCATCGAGGAGAACCGCTTCTGGCTCGCCGCCGCGGACAGCGACGTTCTGCTGTGGGCGCGCGGGGTCGCACTCAACAGCGGCATGGACGTCGAGATCCGCGAGCTGGAGGTCGCCCCGTTGCAGGTGCAGGGACCGAAGTCGCGCAACGTGATGCAGGACCTCTTCGGCCCGCGCGTGCTCGCGCTCGCTTACTACGAGTTCTTCGAAACGCAGCTCGGCACGATTCCGGTCATCGTCACGCGTACCGGCTGGACCGGAGAGCTCGGCTACGAGATCTACCTGCTCGATCCGGCACGCGGCGTCGAGCTGTGGGATCGCATGATGCTCGCGGGCGAGGTCTACGGCATCGCGCCGACGGGCCCTTCGGACATCCGCCGCATCGAAGCGGGGATATTGAACTACGGCGTCGACATGACGATCGCGACCAACCCTTACGAGGTGGGGCTCGAGCGCCTCGTGAGCCTCGACAAGCCGGGCGGTTTCGTCGGTCGCGATGCGCTGAAGGAAATCGCGGACAAAGGTGTTACGCGCAAGCTCGTGGGCGTGGAGATCGAAGGTCCTCGCCTCGACCTGAACATGACGCGTTGGCCGGTGCGCTCGGGAAAGACGCCGCTGGGCGAAGTGACTTCAGCGGTGTACTCGCCGCGGCTCGCGAAGAACATCGG
>JAQGNC010000261.1 GCA_028292065.1 Betaproteobacteria bacterium | reverse complement strand
TCTACGAGCTGCAGCTCCCGAGTTCGCTCCAGAGCCGTCTCGCCGGCGTCACGAACCGCCTGCCCGGCGGGCGCTTCCTCGGGGTGTTCGGCATGGGGGCGCTCTCGGCGCTCATCGTCGGGCCGTGCGTCGCCGCGCCGCTCGCAGGCGCATTGCTCTACATCAGCCAGAGCCGCGACGTGGTGCTCGGCGGGTCGGCGCTCTTTGCCATGGCGCTCGGCATGGGCGTGCCGCTGCTCGTCGTAGGGGCGTCGGCGGGCGCGCTGCTGCCCAAAGCCGGTCCGTGGATGGAGACGGTGAAGCGCTTTTTCGGCGTGGTGCTGCTCGCCGTGGCGATCTACCTCGTGTCGCCCCTGCTGCCGGCCCCGGTCCATATGCTCGCGTGGGCGCTGCTCCTCGCGATCACCGGCATCTACCTGCGCGCGCTCGACCCGCTGCCGCCGTCGGCGCGCTCGTTCGACCGCTTCGCCAAAGGCATCGGCGTGCTCGTGCTGGTGACCGGCCTCGCTTTCCTGGTCGGCGCGTTGTCCGGCGGGCGCGACGTCCTCCAGCCGCTTTCCGGCTTGCGCGGCAGTGGATCGTCCGCGGTTGCCGAAGCGCCGCTCGCGTTCACCCGCGTCGCTTCGACGACCGAGCTCGACCGAGCGGTCGCGTCGGCGGGAGGTCGTCCGGTCATGCTCGATTTCTATGCGGACTGGTGCGTCTCGTGCAAGGAGATGGAGCGCTACACCTTCACCGATACGCGCGTTCAGCAGCGGCTCTCGGACGTGGTCAAGCTGCAGGCCGACGTGACCGCCAACGCGCCCGAGCACCAGGCGCTGCTGCAGCGCTTTCGCCTGTTCGGGCCGCCGGGAATCATATTTTTCGATAGGGAAGGCCGCGAGATGGCGGGCTCGAGAGTCATCGGTTTCCAGCCCGCGCAACAGTTCGCGGGCGTCCTCGACCGCGTGTTGAAGCCGTGACGCGCCGCGCACGCGAGTGGCTCGCGATCGCGCTGGTCGCGCTCGTTGCCGGCGGCGGTGGCTACGCGTTCAACGTCTGGCGCTCGGCGCCCGATCGCGCCGCGGCGGCGGCTGCCAGCGAGACCCTCCTCGCCACGCGCCTCCCCGACCTGAACAACCGGCCGCAGGGGGTCGAGCAGTGGAAAGGGAAGGTCCTCGTGGTGAATTTCTGGGCGACGTGGTGTGCCCCGTGCCGCGAGGAGATACCGCTTTTCGTGAAGCTCCAGGAGAAATACGCCGGCCGCGGGCTGCAGTTCGTCGGCATCGCGATCGACCAGCCGGAGAAAGTGCGCCCGTTTGCGGCCGAGTTCGGCATGAACTTCCCGATCCTGATCGGCGACGCCGACACGATCGACCTCGGCAAAAAACTCGGCAATCGCGCCGGCGTCCTGCCGTATACCCTCATCGTGGGACGCGACGGTAAAATCGTATCGACCGAGATCGGCGCGGTCAAAGAGGCGAAGCTCGAAGCGCTGTTAGGCTCGCTGCTTTAGGCTTTGGCGGGCTTCACCACCCAAAAGGCCGCAAGTTCGCTCATTCTGGGTCGCCAGCTCGGCGGTGATCAACAGTAGGGCAACCGAGCGGTCGGGCCTCTGCCTCAAGGCTCCATCGGCGCGACGAGGCCGGCCAACCCCGTCGATCTGGCCAAATCTCTGGACAATTTCGGCGTACTTCAGCAAACTTCGGCCGCTGGAGGTCGCGTTTGCGAACGCGGCCGCATCAACGTGCAGAGGGCCGATTTGGCTAAGAACATCCTGGTCGTCAACGGCCCCAACCTGAATCTGCTGGGAACCCGCGAGCCCGACCGGTACGGTTCGGTGACGCTGCCGGCAATCGAGAAGCTACTCGACGAGTCGGCGCGCCGGGCAGGCGCGACGCTGGCGTGCTTCCAGAGCAATTCCGAATCGGAGATCGTCGAGCGCATCCAGCGCGCGGCACCTGAAGCCGTCGACTTCATCCTGATCAACCCCGCGGCGTACACCCACACCAGTGTGGCGATACGCGACGCCCTGGCGGCGGTCAGGATCCCATTCATAGAGATACATCTGTCCAACATCCACGCGCGCGAGCCGTTTCGCAAGCGCTCCTACCTGAGCGATCTCGCGGTGGGCGTCGTGAGCGGCCTGGGCGCCAAAGGCTACGGCCTGGCGCTGGCTTACGCGTTGGAATACACGGGCAAGGATTGAACGATGGATTTACGCAAGCTGAAGACCCTGATCGACCTCGTGCAGCAGTCGGGCATCGCCGAGCTCGAGATCACCGAAGGCGAGGAAAAGGTACGCATCAGCCGCGGCGTGCCCGGCGGCGTGCCGCACGGCATGCCCCAGCCCGGCACGGTCTACATGACCGCGCCGATGCCGCAGCACGCGCCCGAGGTCCCGGTCGCGCCGGCGGAGCCCGCCGCCCCCGCCGAGCCCGAAGGCTTTCCGATCAAGTCGCCGATGGTCGGCACGTTCTACCGCCAGTCCGCGCCCGGCGCCCCGGCGTTCGTCGAAGTGGGGCAGGCGGTCAAGACCGGCCAGACGGTGTGCATCATCGAAGCGATGAAGCTCCTGAACGAGATCGAATCGGACCGCGACGGTGTGATCAAGGAGATTCTCGTCGAGAACGGCCAGCCGGTCGAATACGGGCAGCCGCTGTTCATTCTTTCGTGAGGCGCTGATTAAAAGCGTGAGGGGTGAGGCGTGAGGCGGGAGGCGCGGGTGCCGCAGGCGGCACACATCGAGTCCCGCCCGCCTTTCAAGCCCGTGCTTTCCCCGCGCTTGCCGCCGAGCCCGTCGTATCGGACGGCCTCACGCCTCACCCCTTACTCCTCACGCAGTTAAAAGACATGTTCGAAAAAATTCTGATCGCCAACCGCGGCGAGATCGCGCTGCGCATCCAGCGCGCGTGCCGTGAGATGGGCATCAAGACCGTCGTGGTGCATTCCGAAGCCGACGCCGAGGCGAAGTACGTCAAGCTCGCCGACGAGTCGGTGTGCATAGGCCCGGCGCCTTCGAGCGCGAGCTACCTGAACGTTCCCGCGATCATCAGCGCGGCCGAAGTGACCGACGCCGAGGCGATCCATCCGGGCTACGGCTTCCTGTCCGAAAACGCCGATTTCGCCGAGCGCGTGGAACAGAGCGGTTTTGTCTTCATCGGTCCGCGCGCCGAGACGATACGCATGATGGGCGACAAGGTCAGCGCCAAGAACGCGATGAAAAAAGCCGGCATCCCCGTGGTGCCCGGTATCGACAGCGTCCTTCCCGACGACCCGAAGGAAATCATCAAGATCGCGCGCGAGATCGGCTACCCGGTGATCGTGAAAGCGGCGGGCGGCGGAGGCGGGCGCGGCATGCGCGTGGTGCACACCGAGGCGGCGCTGCTCAACGCGGTCAGCACGACCCGCGCCGAAGCCGGCGCCGCTTTCAACAACCCGGCGGTGTATATCGAGAAGTATCTCGAGAAACCCCGCCACATCGAGATCCAGATCCTCGCCGACAAGCACCGCAACGCGATTTTCCTCGGCGACCGCGACTGCTCGATGCAGCGGCGTCACCAGAAAGTGATCGAGGAAGCGCCCGCGCCGCACATCAACTCACGCTCGAGGCTGAGGATCGGCGAGCGCTGCGCCGAAGCGTGCCGCAAGATCGGCTACGTCGGCGCGGGAACCTTCGAGTTCCTCTACGAGAACGGCGAGTTCTTTTTCATCGAGATGAACACCCGGATTCAGGTCGAGCATCCGGTCACCGAGATGATCACCGGCATCGACATCGTGCAGCAGCAGATCAGGATCGCGTTCGGCGAGCGCCTGCCGATCAAGCAGCGCGACGTGCAGTTGAAAGGCCACGCGATCGAGTGCCGGATCAACGCCGAAGACCCTTACAAGTTCACGCCCTCGCCCGGCCGCATCACCTCGTTGCACATGCCCGGCGGGCCCGGCATCCGCGTCGATTCGCACGCCTACAACGGCTATTTCGTGCCGCCGAATTACGATTCGCTCATCGGCAAGATCATCGCCTACGGCGACACCCGCGAGCAGGCGATCGCGAGGCTCAACATCGCGCTGTCCGAGACCGTGATCGAAGGCATCAAGACCAACATCTCGCTGCACCAGGACCTGATCCACGACGGCGCTTTCGTTCGCGGCGGAACGAGCATTCATTATCTGGAGGAGAAGCTGGCGAAGCTGGCTTCGAAGGCGTGAACGGGTAAAGGGCGTAAACGGGTGAACGGGTGAACGAGTGAACGGGTAAACCCGGGCGCTCCACCGCATGACCACCCGTTCACCTGTTCACCCGTTCACCCGTTCACGCAACTCGACCAAAATGCCCTGGCTCTCCGCTTCCCTCACCATCCACACCGATTTCGTCGAGCCGCTTTCCGACGCGCTGATGGCGGCGGGCGCGCTCAGTGTCGACGTGTCCGACGCCGATGCCGGCACCGAGTGGGAGCGCCCGATCTTCGACGAGCCCGACGGCGCGCGGGCGGGCGAATGGGTGCGCGCGACGATGTCGGCGCTCTTCCCGATCGACGCCGATGTCGCCGGCGCTATCGCCGAGGCGCTCGCCGAAGCGGGTGTAGCGCCGACCACGGCCTACGAAGTGAGCCGCGTCGAGGACGAGGACTGGGTGCGGCGCACGCAGGCGCAGTTCACGCCGCAGCACGTGACCGAGCGGCTGTGGGTGGTGCCGACGTGGCACGAGGCGCCCGACCCCGGCGCGATCAACATCGTTCTCGACCCGGGCCTCGCATTCGGCACCGGAACGCACCCGACGACGCGGCTGTGCCTGCGCTGGCTCGACGCCAAAGTGCGCGGCGGTGAGTCGGTCGTCGATTTCGGCTGCGGCTCGGGGATCCTCGCGATCGCGGCGCTCAAGCTCGGCGCCGGCAGCGCGTCCGGTGTCGACATCGATCCGCAGGCGGTCGCCGCGGCGCGCCGCAACGCCGAGCAGAACGCGGCGCCGGCGCTGTTCGTCACCGCGGCCGAGCAACTCGACCGCGCGCAGATGGTCGTCGCCAACATCCTCGCCAAGCCGCTGATGGTGCTCGCGCCGCTGCTGGCCGAGCTCACCCTCCCGGGCGGCGCCCTCGCGCTGTCGGGCATACTCGTCGAGCAGGCCG
Organism: Betaproteobacteria bacterium; assembly: GCA_028292065.1. Lineage (GTDB taxonomy): Bacteria > Pseudomonadota > Gammaproteobacteria > Burkholderiales > SG8-41 > JAQGMV01. The sequence goes on along the minus strand of JAQGNC010000261.1, from coordinate 4,758 downwards.
ACGAAGTACGGCAGGCGTACGCCGCGTGGTACGATTTCGAGCCTGTGCAGGAAGAAGCGGGCTGGGTCCTGCTCTCCGCGATCCGCCGCTGACGCACCCGAACATGGCCTACCCACCCGAGCCGGAAAACCGGCGCCGCCCATGAGCCTTGTTACGCGCTGCCCCCGCTGCAGGACCCTGTTTCGCGTGACGCCTGCCCAGCTGCAGGCGCGCACCGGCCGGGTGCGCTGCGGGCGATGCACGCAGGCGTTCGACGCTTACGAAGCGCTCGCGGCCGAAGCCGGCAACGTACTGGCCGCGCCTCAGCCTTCTGAAATGCCGGAGCCCGAAAAAAACCAGACTCGCGCATCCGAACCGACTGCGAGCCCCGCGTCGGCGCCGGTGCAGGCGCCGCCCGTCGCACCGGTGAAACCCGACGCGCCGATCGCGGCCGCGGCAACGCCGGTCCCGACGCCGCGCGCCATCGACACGCCTGCCGAGCCTGCCGCCGAAGCGGATGCGAAGCCGCGCTTCGCGAGTCTGATGCGCAAGCCCACGCCCGCTCAGATGTGGTCGATCGGCGCCGCAGCGCTCGCGCTCGTGCTGCTCTTCCAGGTGCTGTTCGCGTATCGCAGCGACCTCGCGGCGCGCTCGCCTGCGTTCAGGTCGGTCCTCGCCGCGGTGTGCCAGCACGCCGGATGCCGTGTCGCGCTGCCGCAGCGCCCGGACCTCGTGCGGATCGAAGCGTCCGACGTGCACATGGTCGACGCCGGCCGGCCGCAGTTGATACAGCTCACCGCGACGCTGCGCAGTTACGCGAGCTACGACCTCGGTTATCCCGCGCTCGATCTGGTGCTGACCAACGCCAACGAGCACGCGCTCGCGAGGCGAATCTTCGCGCCCGACGAGTATCTCGATCAATCGCGCGACCCGCAGGCGGGCATACCGGCCAACGCCGAGATCACCGTGGCGCTCGATCTCGATACCGGCAACCTCAACGCGGCGGGATTCAGGCTCGATCTGCTGCCTGCGCCCTGAACGATCCAGTCCATCGATACACGAGTGAAACCATGACGACCCCGGACACCCTCAAATACACCGCCGAGCACGAATGGCTCAGGAAAGAGGCCGACGGCACTTATACCGTCGGCATCACCGATCACGCGCAGGAAGCGCTCGGCGACGTCGTATTCGTGCAGAACCCCGAAGTCGGCCGCAAGGTCGGCCGCGGCGAAGAAGTCGGCGTCATCGAATCGGTGAAAGCCGCAGCCGACATCTACGCGCCGCTCTCGGGCGAGATCGTCGCGATCAACGAAGCGCTCGCCGATGCGCCTGAAAGCATCAACGCGGATCCGTACGCGGCGTGGATGTTCCGTTTACGCCCCAGCGATCCGGGCGAGCTCGCCGGGCTGCTCGATGCGGCGGCGTATGACGCTGTAAAGGGTGAGGCGTGAGGCGTGAGGCGTGAGGCGGGAGGAGTGAGGAGTGAGGCGTCGGACGAGTTGAGTGCACCGCTAATGTCTGCATCACCCCACGCCTCACCCCTTACGCCTCACGCCTCACGCTTTTTCGCTTCGACTAGAATGTATGCAAACGCATCAAGGAGAACACACATGGCAAACGTAACGCTCGGCGGCAATCCGATCACGGTCAACGGCAACTTTCCGAAACCCGGCGACAGCGCCGCTGATTTCACCCTGACCGGCAACGACCTGAAAGAAGTCAGCCTCAAGGACTACGCGGGCAAGCGCAAGGTGCTCAACATCGTGCCGAGCCTCGACACGCCCGTGTGCCAGGTTTCGACCCGCACGTTCAACCAGAAAGCGTCGGGGCTCAAAGACACCGTCGTGCTCGTCATCTCCGCCGACCTGCCTTTCGCCGCGAAGCGCTTCTGCACGACCGAAGGGCTCGACAACGTGGTGTCGCTCTCGACCTTTCGCAATCGCGACTTCCATTCGAAGTACGGCGTCGACGTCGCCGACGGCGCGCTCAAAGGCCTCACCTCGCGCGCGGTTGTCGTGCTCGACGAGAACGACAAGGTGCTGTATTCGGAGCTCGTTCCCGAGATCAAGGAAGAGCCGAAGTACGACGCGGCGCTGGCTGTGTTGCAGAAGTAATTCGTAAACGGCAAGCCGTGAGCGCGAAGCGTGACCGGTCCCACAACTCTCAGCGCTCGATGAAACCCACGCAGAAAGGCAAGCGGGGCCTGACCCGCCTGTGGAACGCGGTGTTCTATTCGCTCGACGGCTTTTCCGCGGCTTTCCGTCACGAGGATGCGTTTCGCCAGGAAGTCCTGGCGGCGCTCATCCTCATCCCGATCGCGGTGCACACGCCCGCGAGCGGCCCGGGCAAGGCGATCATGGTCGCGAGCGTCCTGCTCGTGCTCGTGGTCGAGCTGCTCAACTCGGCGATCGAGGCGGTGACCGACCGCATTTCACTCGAGGATCACGTGCTCGCCAAGCGCGCTAAGGACATGGGCAGCGCCGCGGTGATGCTGGCAGTGATCAACGTTCCCGTGGTCTGGCTGCTCGTACTGCTCGCCTGACAGTGAGCGGCAGGCGGCTTTACTATGTCGTCGGCGCTTCGGGAGTGGGCAAGGACAGCCTGATCCGCTACGCGCGCGACGCTCTGGGCGAGGCGCATGCGGTCGTCTTCGCGCACCGCTACATCACTCGCGCGCCCGGCGCCGGCAGCGAAAATCACGTGGAGCTCACCCGGCCCGAGTTCGCGCTGCGCAAGCGCCACGGCCTGTTCGCGATGGCGTGGCAAAGCCACGGCTATCACTACGGCATCGGCGTGGAGATCGACCGCTGGCTCTCGACAGACCTCGCGGTCGTGGTCAACGGGTCACGCAGTTACATCCCGGCCGCGCGCCGGCGCTATCCGGAGATGAAGATCGTGTGGGTCAGCGCCAAGCCGCACGTGCTCGCCGCGCGCCTCGCACACCGCGGACGCGAATCGAGCGGCGAGATCACCGAGCGCCTGAAGCGCAACGACCGCCTCGGGGTCGAGCCGCCGCCAGGCGCGCTGCACATCAGCAACGAAGGGACGATCGAAGCGGCGGGTGCGCAGTTGGTCGAACTGCTGTGCTCATCCTGAGCTGATCAAAAAGCAGGAATCAGGGACGCGAAGGAAAAAGCAAGGACGCCAAGGAGAACGATTTACGACACGCGGCGCATTGCTGGTGACAGCCGTCATTGCGGACGGCGCGCCGAATGAGGACACACCCGCGTCGTCATTCTGGACCGCGCGCCGCGCGAAGTGATCCGGAATCCATGTCGTAGTGCTTTCGAATCAAAATGGATTCTGGCCTGCGCCAGAATGACCGCGGGGGCCTGACCCCGGTTTGCTCAATCATTCCATTGCGTCCGTGGTTTTTCCTTTGCGTCCTTCCTTTCCTGCTTTGATTCGGGCTCTGGCAGGAGCGCTCTAAGCGCCCCTTGCTATAATCCACTGTCAATTTCCCCGGCTACCCCATGTCCACGCTCATCTGCGGTTCCATCGCGTACGACACCATCATGGTGTTCCACGACCGCTTCAAGAATCATATCCTCGCCGACAAGCTCCACATCCTCAACGTCTCGTTCCTGGTGCCGGACATGCGCCGCGAGTTCGGCGGCTGCGCGGGGAACATTGCGTACTCGCTGAAGATGCTCGGCGGCGAACCGTTGATCATGGCGACGGTCGGCGACGACTACCAGCGCTACGAAGAGCGCCTCGACACCCTCGCGATACCGCAGACCTGCATCCGCAAGGTTCCCGGAACCTTCACCGCGCAGGCGTTCATCACCACCGACCTGGACGACAACCAGATCACCGCGTTCCACCCGGGCGCGATGAACGAGTCTCACGCCAATCACGTGCAGGACGCGCAGAGCGCGACCCTGGCGATCATTGCGCCCGACGGGCGCGAAGGCATGCTCCAGCACGCGCGCGAGTGTGACGAGGCCGGCGTTCCTTTCGTCTTCGATCCGGGCCAGGGCCTGCCGATGTTCAACGGCGAAGAGCTGCTCGAATTCATCCGCATGGCCGAGTACGTGACGGTGAACGACTACGAAGCCCAGATGCTCCAGGAGCGCACCGGCAAGAGCGTCGAGCAGCTCTCGAAACTCGTGAAAGCTTTCGTGGTCACACTCGGGGCGCAGGGCTCGACGGTGTATTCGGGGAGCGAACAGATGGACATCCCCTGCGTCAACGCGGAGAACGTGGTCGACCCGACCGGCTGCGGCGATGCATTCCGCGCCGGCCTGCTCTACGGGCTCGCGTCGGGCTACGACTGGCAGACGACCGGGCGCCTCGCTTCACTGCTCGGGTCTATCAAGATCGCGCAGCGCGGCGGCCAGAACCACCGCTACACGCGTGACGAGATCGGCGAACGCTATCGCGAGGCTTTCGCCTCGCGCATCTGGTAAAGGGAGACGGCATGACGAAGAACGGCACGATCATCATCCTCGCTGCGGCGGCTTTTTCGACCGTGCTCACGGGCTGCGCGCCCGGCCTGGGCGGCAGCTCGTATTCGCGAGACCAGGCGCGCCGCGAACAGACGGTGCGCATGGGCGTGGTCGAGAGCGTTCGCGACGTCAAGCTCGAAGGCACGCGCAGCGGCGTCGGTCCCGCCGCGGGTGCGGTGGCCGGCGGCGTCGTCGGAAGCAGCATAGGGCGCGGCACCGGCTCGGTGCTCGGTGCGGTGGTCGGCGCGGTCGCAGGCGGCGTCGGCGGCCAGGCTGCCGAGCAGGGCCTCACGTCCAAGCGCGGTGTCGAAGTGACCGTCAAGCTCGA
>JAQGNC010000242.1 GCA_028292065.1 Betaproteobacteria bacterium | reverse complement strand
CATGTCGACGACCCGGACCTTCGTCAGGATTTCTCTGTTCATGCGGGCGGCTATTCGCTTTTGAGGCCGGCCGCTTTCACGACCCCACCCCAGCGTCTGACTTCCGTCTCGAGAAAGCGCTTCGCTTCCTCGGGCTTGCTGGCGACGACTTCGGCGCCATCGCCGGTCAGCCGTTCGCGCACGGACGGCTGGGTCAACGCTTCGGCGACCGCGGCTTGCATACGCGCCATGATGGGCGCGGGCGTGCGGGCGGGCACGAGCACCATGTACCAGCCCACCGCTTCGAAATTCGGCAGACCCGACTCGATCATGGTCGGCACATCGGGCACATGGCGCGCGCGCTTCGCCGACGTGACGGCCACGGCGCGCAGCCGGCCGGACTGCACGTGCGGCAGCGCCGACACGAGGGTCGCGAACATGATCTGCGCGTGACCGCCGACGACGTCCGTCAGCGCCGGATTCGCGCCTTTGTATGGAATGTGGTTCATGCGCACGCCGACCGCATTCGAAAACATCTCGGCGACGAGCTGCGGGCCGGTGCCATTTCCGGCCGACGCGTACGTCACTTCACCCGGCTTCGACTTGGCGAGCGCGATCAAATCGCGCACGGTCTTCACGGGAACGGCGGGATTCACGACAAGGATGTGCGGCTGCGTCGCCACCACGGTGACGGGCGCGAGATCGCGCAGCGGGTCGTATGGCAGCTTCGTCATCATCGCCGCGTTGATCGCATAGGCGACATTGACGAAGAGCAGCGTGTTCCCGTCAGGCGGCGATTTGGCAGCCAGATCCACCCCGATCACCGAGCCCGCCCCCGGCCGGTTGTCCACGACGATCTGCTGGCGCAGCGTCTGCGACAGCTGCGTCGAGACCGTGCGAGCGATGAGGTCCACGCCCGGTCCCGGCGGATAAGGAACGATGAGACGCAAGGGCCGGCCCTGCGCCGCAGCCTGCCCGCCGGCAAGCGCCGCCGCCGTTGCCGCGGCGAGGAACACCGAGCGCAGCCGCCTCATGCTTTCCGCTCCTTGTTCTTGAAGCCTTCCAGCTTGGCTCGCCACTCCTCTGAATGCATGCAGCCGATCCAAGCCTCCGTGTCGTAGCGCAGCCCGGCGGTGAGTCCGGTTTCCATCGCGTGGTTGATCGCGCGCTTGGCCTGCACGAGCCCCGTCATCGGGTAGGAAGCCATCTTGCGCGCCATCGCCATCGCCTCGACGAGCACCTGGTCGAGCGGCACGACGCGATTGATGAGACCGAGCGCCTTCGCTTCCTGCGCGTCGCAGCGACGCCCCGTGAGGATGAGCTCGCGCGCCATTTGATAACCGACGAGGCGCGGCAGGCGCTGACACGCGCCCCCGCCCGGAAAGAAGCCGTGCGTCACTTCGGGCAACGCGAAGACGGCGTTGTCCGAGGCGATGGAGATGTCGCTCTGGAGCACGAGTTCGAAGCCGCCGGCCATGCAATAGCCCTTGATCGCGGCAATCACCGGCTTACTGACGCTCGCCAGTGCGTTCGTCCACTGCGCCATCACATGATGACGCTCCTGGATCATCTCCTGCGTCGACTGCGTCGAGCGCTCCTTGAGATCGGCGCCGGTGCAGAACGCCTTATCGCCGGCGCCGGTGATGACGATCACCTTCACGGCATCGTCGGCGTCCAGCCTGGGAAAACTTTCCATCAGCTGCATCCGCAGCGCGCGATTCAGCGCGTTGTGTGCCTCGGGCCGATCAAGCGTCAGCAGAGCGACGCCCTCGGCAATGCTGAGTGTGTACAGCGGCGTATCAGTCATGGCGGTGTCCTCGGGCATGGGAATACGGCGCTCACGAGTCGAGGCGCCCTTTTTGGTTGGCGTGGAGGATACCACCGCGCTCAGCGTCCGACCGCGACGCGTCCCTGTATGGGCGACGCATCGCCACGGTCGAGCCCGTCTTCGGGAACGTGCGCTACAACAAGCGGCTCGATCACTTCACGCTGCGCACCCAGACCATGGTCAACATCGGACGGCAGATGTTCGCGATCGGCGGCGTGAAGCTGCCCAGCAACGCCGACAAGCGCCATAGCGGCACGCACGCCGAGCTCCTGCACGACGCGCAGCGGATCGAAGCGGCGGGTGGAGAGGATGCTCGCCGCCCATCGCGAAGATGACGCAGCGATCAAGCCGCGCACGAGCACGGCGCAGCACGCAATTCGATGCGATGAGACGCACCAATCCCGGTTGCACGGCCTTGATCGTCTCGGGCGAGCCGTGCACACTCGAGCTATGAGATCGTCCGCTCCGACAACTGCGCACCCGTGCTTCGGTAGACCGAATCAGAGTACCGCATCAGCAGTGAAGCGAGGGAAGGAAGGGCATGACGCTTAAACGGATGGATAACGTCCTCATCGTTGTCGACGATCTCGAAGCCGCCAAGGCGTTCTTCATCGAACTGGGTCTCAAGCTCGAGGGTGAGACGATGGTCGAAGGGCCTTTGGTCGGGAGCCTGATCGGGCTGAAGGACGTCCGGGCCACCGTCGCGATGATGCGGACTCCCGATGGGCAAGGCATCGAGCTGGACAAGTTCCACACGCCCGCTGCGATCAGGTTTGGGCCCGTGGACGCGCCGGTGAACACGCTGGGTATCCGTCGCATCATGTTCGCCGTCGATGACATTGACGCTGTCGTTGCGCGCATGCGTGCTCACGGGGCCGAGCTCATTGGCGAAATGCAGTACGGGGACACGTACCGGCTAGCCTACATTCGCGGGCCTGAGGGCATCATTGTCGCGCTCGCGGAGCAGCTCGGCTAAGGACCGAACCGTTGTAGCATTCATGTCGCACTCCTCACGTTCGAGGCGTGTCAGTCGCGGTAATGAGACCGGCTGGCGGATGGCCCTCGCGAAGCTCGCTGCATTGGTCGAGGCGGGCAGTTAAGACGTGCCGTCCAGCGCGGCAATCACCCGAGCCTGCGCGAAGAGCCACGCAGGCGGGTCGCTTTTACGTTAGGCGGCATACTGCGTTCACTTCGGAGTAGTCGATGTTTCCCCAGCCACTGATCGTTGTGCACGATGTCCAAAGCACAAGCGCTTGGTACCAGGCCGTCTTAGGCTTCACGAGCGGCCACGGTGGTTCTGATTACGAGCAGCTGATGTCCGAGGGACGCATGGTTATGCAGTTGCACAGATGGGGTGCCGATGAACACCCTCACCTGGGCAGGCCTGAGCTTCTTCCGCACGGCAATGGCGTTGTCCTTTGGTTCCTGTCAAGCGAGGTCGAGCACGCATACGCACGCGCGAGCGAAGCCGGGGCTGAGGTGCTTGAACCCATCGCCATCAACCCGAACGCCAATCACCTCGAGTTCTGGGTTCGCGATCCCAATGGGTACATCGTCGTGGTTGCAGGGCACTACGGTGAGCATGGTGCCTATGCTGCAAATGGCGGCTAATCCTTCGTTGCACCCGAAGGCCTACAGCGGGCGTCGCCCGCTTCCGTCCGCGGGTGAACACGCATCCGACGCACGCGCGCGAGGCTGTAGAGTTCTTTCGGAAGTATCACGGTTCTCTCAACGACGATCGACTGTGGGTCGCGTCAAGATTGCCGCGTGAGGGTAAGCCGACGGCGCGGGTTGTTGGGTCTAATAATCCCGCCAAGGAGAACGAACATGGGGCACTTTGGCATGAGATCTAACTTTAGTTCGAGCGGACGCGTGGCCGGCGGTGCCGGCCGGCGCCGCTCAACAACACGTTGGGCGTCGCCGTAACGAGATGATCTTCGGCTCCGGCAAGCGCGCCAAAAGCGGCGCGCGCTCAATTCTGTCGGTGGGCGGCAGGAGTACCGACCGAGCGTAGAATTCCAGCCACGTGGAGGTCGGCATGAATTTCACCATTGAGACCGAACTTGAAGATGATGGGCGTTGGCTGGCAGAGGTCCCGGAACTGGCGGGAGTTCTGGCATACGGCGCTACGCGCGACCAAGCCATGTCGCGGGCGCAAGTCCTAGCTCTCCGGGTCATTGCCGAGCGCTTGGAGCACAACGAGGCTAAGCCTCAGACAATATCAATCGCCATCGCGGCCGCATGACGTCGTGGGCTTCTTCCAAGGCCCGGCGGGTACTCTCCGCCCTTTACAGGATTGGCTGGACGCTCAAGCGTCAGTCCGGCTCGCACAAAACCTTGTGTCGACCTGGCTGGCCCGATGTTGTCTTTTCCTTTCGTGATGGCGATGAAGTCGGTCCGCGCATGCTCGCGCGTATTGCGAAGCACACGGGTCTAAAGGCGGAAGATCTGTGACTCCGGCGAAACTGCGGCCCAACTTTAGTTCGAGCGGACGGGCTGATGCGCGCCGCTCGACACCTCGCTAGACGTCACATGCACGTTCGTCACACATGTCGATCGTTAGCCGCAGCGCTCGTGATCGCAAGCAGGACAAGAGAAACGCTGTTAAGCAGCGTCGTGGTACCGGTCCCCCTATTTAGATCACGCCTCGGGACGCTTCGCCGCCATAACGTTTCCCTTTCCGCCGCGCGTCCTTCCGGCTATGCGCTGCAACGATAGTTCGGCGTGAGAGCCTAGCGGCGCCTGAACAGCGCGAGAACGCCGCGGCCGATCCGGCGCCGCTCTCGAGCGATAACGCGATATCAGCGTTCATCCCGCCGGCGCCGGGCTAACCCCGACCAAGGTCACTCCTTGATCTCCAACACGTTGCCATCCGCGCCGAGTCGCGGTGCGGCACGCTCGTATGACGGCCGTACGCCATCGAAGCGCAGCGGCAACCCCATCGTCGGCAGCGCGCCTGCGGGACCTTGCTGGAGTATGCCGAGCGCCGCGACCTGTTCGTCCGCGAGGACCTCGTCGAGACGCTGCACAGGCGCGTTGGGGACGCCATGGGCGTCCATGAGCTCGCGCATCTCCGCGAGAGAATACTTGGCGATCTCCTCTTCGAGCATCGCGATCAACACGCGGCGATTCTTCACGCGATCGGCGTTGGTGACGAACCGCGGGTCCGCCGCGAGCTCCGGCCGCCCCAGCGCTTTGACCATCTTTGCGTACAACCCGTCGTTGCCGCCGCCGATCACGATCCAGCCGTCACTCGCGTGAAAAGCCTGATACGGAACGATTCCCGATGCGCCGGAGCCCTGCGGCTTCATCTGGCGCGGCGTGATGGTCACGCTCGCGAGCTGGATGGTCGTATAGGCGAGCGCGGTTTCGAAAAGGGAAGTCTCGACGAGACCGCCTTTGCCCGTCTTCGTGCGCTCGAGCAGGCTCGCGAGGATACCGACCGCGGCCCACAGCCCCGATCCCATGTCGATCGTCGCGACCGGGTTGCGTATCGGCGGACGCGTCTCGTCCTCGCCGGTGATGCTCATGAGCCCCGCGTACGCCTGCATCAGCGGGTCGTAACCGGGCTTGTCCGACATCGGCCCGCCGCGGCCGAAAGCGCCGATATCGCAGTAAACGAGCGAGGGTTTGAGCGCGAGCAGCTTCTCCGGGCCGAGTCCCCGCTCGATCGCCATGCCCGGGCGCAGGTTGAAGATGACCGCGTCGGCCTTGTCGAGGATGAGGCGCTCGAGGGCATCGCGCTGCTTCGCGTCGGCGAGATCGGCGGTGATGCCGAGCTTGTTGCGGTTGAGCGTGACGAAGTGAGGCGCCGAGCCGTCCCAGAACGGCGGGCCCCACCCTCGCGCGAAATCGCCGCCGTTCGGCGATTCGATCTTGACGACGTGTGCGCCGAGCTCCGCGAGGATCAGCCCGGCGTAAGGGCCGGCGACGCTGTTGCCGACTTCGACGACGAAATGGTCTTTCAGTGGTTTGCTGCTGGACAAAACTTTCCCCTCACCCTGTCCCTCTCCCCGCTGCCGCGGGGCGAGGGGACCCAATCTCATTACCTCGTCGTGTCTTAATACGACCGCGGAAGTCCCAGCACGTGCTGCCCCACGTACGCGAGTATCAGGTTCGTCGAGACCGGCGCGATGCGCGCGAGTCTCGCTTCGCGCCAATGGCGCTCGACGTCGAACTCGCGAGCGTAACCCATGCCGCCATGGGTCTGCATGCACGCTTCCGCCGCGTTCCACAGCGCTTCCGCGGCGAGGTAGCGCGCCATGTTCGCTTCGGCGCCGCACGGCACGCCGGCATGGAACATCGCCGCGGCGCGCCTGACCATCATGTCGGCGGCTTCCATCTGGATATGGGCCTGCGCGATCGGGAACTGGATCGACTGGTTCTGGCCGATGGGGCGATCGAAGACGCGCCGGTCTTTCGCATACGCGACCGAGGTGCGGGTGAACCAGCGCGTGCTGCCGATCGCTTCGGCCGCGGTCAGCACGCGCTCGGCGTTCATGCCGTCGAGGATGTACCGAAAGACTTTGCCTTCTTCGCCGATGAGGCTGTCGGCCGCGATGTCGAGGTCGTCGAAGAACACTTCGGTCGTGTGATGGTTGACCATCATCTCGAGCGGCCTGATCTCGAGGCCTTTGCCGAGGGACTCGCGGATGTCGATGAGGAAAGTCGAGATGCCGTGCGAGCGGCTTTTGACTTCTTCGGGCGCTGTGGTGCGCGCGAGCACGAGCATGAGGTCCGAATGCTGCGCGCGCGACGTGAAGATCTTCTGGCCTTTGAGCTTGTAACCGCTCGCCGTTTTGATCGCACGCGTCTTGAGCTGAGTGGTGTCCGAGCCGGTGGTGGGCTCGGTAACGCCGAAAGCCTGGAGCCTCAGCTTGCCCGCCGCGATCTGCGGCAGGTACTTCTCTTTTTGCGCATCGCTGCCGTGGCGCAGGAGGGTGCCCATCGTGTACATCTGCGCGTGGCCCGCGGCGGCGTGGCAGCCGGCGGCGCAGACCTCTTCGAGGATCACCGCGGCCGCCCGCAGCGGGAGTCCGGTGCCGCCGTACTGCTCGGGTATCAGGGCCGCCAGAAAGCCCGCGCGCGTGAGCGCGTCGATGAACTCGGTCGGATACGCTTGCGCCGCGTCTTTTTCGCGCCAGTATTCCTGCGGGAAGTCGGCGCATACGCGCCTCACGGCTTCGCGGACGTCCGGATAGTCCTCGCCCGTCTGGACGTCGATCAGCGGCTCCCCGCTTCCTGCGTGGGTCTCGTGCGCTTGCATTGAATCGTCCTCAAGTTCCCGGCGCTATTGCCGATGTAAGGTCGTTGCGGCGTAGAGCCGCACAGTGCAGTCTTGCCATGGATGCGGGAAAGATCAAGAGCGTAACCTCGAGCGTGCGTGCCGACGCGTCGGGCGAGCACGCCTCGGCGCGCCGCCCCGATGCGGGCATCGCGGCCGCGCGCATGGTCTCGGCTTTTCTGCTCGACGCGTCTTCCGACGCGGCTGAAAGCGGCGCGCTGACCGAAGGTCCCTCGGCGGTTCCACGCGACGGGATCGTCGTGAATTTGAGCCGCGGCATCGTCGCGGCGGAAAAAGATCTGCAGCTCGCGCGCAGCGCCTTGCGGGCATCCGATTACAGCCATCTCGATCCGAACAGCGCTGCAGCACTCAGACTTGCGACCGCGCTGGAGGCGACCCGTGAACCGGCGGACGTCCTGAGAAGCGCAATGCTCGCCGGTGCATCGGTCCCGGCGCAGAACGCCGAACGCGCCGGCGCTGCGCCCGCCTCTACTGCATCGAGCACCTCGGCGGATCTGCGTCCGGATCTTTATCCCCAAGCGCACCTGGTCGTGCCCGCGAATCCGGAGCGTGTCGCTCTGGAGCAGAAAACCGCGACGTCGGCCGTGTCTCAGGCCCGCGACGCGGAGCGTCTCGCAGGCCTGACGGTGAGGCCCGATACGCACGCCGCGCCGACCGAAACCCACCTGGGCAAGCTCATCCTCGGCGCGATCGCGCTCGGGGTGCTCGTCGTCATCCTCCTCTGAAGGAAACTCAGGTCAGCGCGACGTACTCGGGGTCGCCCTGCTGCTCGCGCTCGAACGCGAGAAAGTCGTAGTAGCCGCAGCGCTGGGTATCGGGATACGCACGGCACACGCCCGGCCTCGCCTCGTATACCGTGCAGCGCCGCTTCTCCTGGTCGAAGAGCATGCACGTCGATTCGTAGATGTGGTCCTTGCGATGGCGCAGCATGCGGATGCCGCGCTTCGGATCGGCTTTGCTGTAGCGCGCTTCGGCCTGCTCGTATTCGATACCGAAATGGCGCGCGAGCCTCGAGATGTCGCGCCGACTGATCTCGATTTCGGAGTAGCTGCAGCAGTATCCCGGGCACTTCAGGCACGAGTACTTCGGCTTCTTCAGAGGAACAACGCGAATCGCGATCGGAAACGGTTTTGCGTCTTTCATGCTGGGCACCCGGGGACAGGATGGAGAATTGTAGTACGGCTCGAGCCGAAACACACAAGATTTTTGCGCGCGCGCCGCGCGGGCGGCCACAGCGCTGCAGGCGAGGCGCCTGCGCTACAGTCTCGCGCAAGCCCCGTGATGAACGCGGGACGCCGCTAGAATAAACACGCACACAACAATACGTTCACCGCTCATCGCTCACGTCCACCGGAGGAACCCGTTCATGCCCATCTATCCCAATCACACCAAGCGCCGGCTCAAAGAAGGAAAGATCGCGATCGGCATGGGCCTGCGCCTCGCCCGCTCGGTCGACATCGCGACCATCGGCAAGACCTGCGGCTACGACTGGCTGTTCATCGACATGGAGCACAACTCGATGGACGTCGACACCGCGGCACAGATCGCGATGGCCGCGCTGCCGGTGGGCATCTCGCCGATCGTGCGCGTGCCCGGCAAAGAGCATCACCACGCCTCGCGCCTGCTCGACGCCGGCGCGCAGGGCATCGTCGTGCCTCACGTCGACTCGGTCGAGGAAGCCGAGCGCGCGGTCGCCTACTGCAAATACCCGCCGCAGGGTCATCGCTCCGCGATGGGCGCCTTGCCGCAGTTCGCGTACGAGAGCGTACCGGTGGGCGAAGCGACCAAGGCCGCGAACGAGGAAACGCTCGTCGTCGTCATGCTGGAAACGCCCGACGCGATCGCTAAAGTCGACGACATCGCCGCGGTCAAAGGGCTCGACGTGGTGCTCATCGGAACGAACGATCTGTGCGCCGAAATGGGCATACCCGGACAGTTCGGAGACCCGCGTGTGGAAGACGCGTATCGCAAGGTCGTCGCCGCGTGCAACAGGAACGGCATCCATCCCGGGATGGGCGGGGTGTACGACCCGAAGCTCATGGAGAAATACATCGGCTACGGCATGCGCTTCATCCTCTCCGGCGGTGACGTGAGCTTTCTCATGGCCGGCGCGAGACAGCGCGCGGACTTCCTGCACGGCCTCGAGCTTTAAAAGCTTTCACCACGAAGGGGCACGAAGGAGAGCCACTCCGGCGGCTCGCGAAGGAAAAACAAAAAGCAGTTCATGCTTTTCGTTCGATGTCGCTTTTGACTTCCTTCGCGTCCTTCGCGTTAAAGCTGTGCTCCAGGGGATTGCGTTTAGCCCGGGGGAACACGAAGCCGTCGCGTCGTTGCGTCCGCCGCGAATCTCAGATTACGCAAATGTAATGCGCCCTTCAGCCCGGCGAAATCGTTACGCGATTACTCTGGTCGCGTAGTGGAAGCAGCGGCACACCCGGGCCGCACGCCACAACCACGGCCCGGGCTGCAACGAGTCGGATGCGGCCCGGACGATCCCGGCCGCCTGGACTCCGTCTACGGCCCGCACGCAGCGAGGAAATCGCCATGAACGGCATCAAGCTCTACCGGACGGCGAGCGGATGGATTTACGAAGTCCGGTTTACGGGTCGCCCGATCGTCATTGGATGCTGCGCGACGCTGGAAGCGGCAAGCCGCGCGGCGGCGCTCGCCTAGCCGGATGCCGCTTTCGTGAAGCCCGTGCGCCGTCCGTCCCTCGTGCGTCTCGCCGCGATCGCGCTGGTGGCGGCTTCATGTCTCGCGGGGTGCGGCCCCCGTGACGCCGCTGCGGCTAAAGCGACGAAGAGCCACCACGGCAAACCCGATACCGCTCCATGGGACGACACTCGCCGGCACGGGCCATCCGGAGCGGCATTCGCACGCGGATCGATTCATCAGGACACTGGTTCATGGGCGACCGGCTGAAAATTTGATGGCGTTAGTCGCTACATTTTGCGTCGCGCTGCTCGTGCTTACCACCGTAATTCACTACGAAGTGCTGCGCATGCTCACCGCGGGGCTGCCGCGCCTCGGCATGCCTCCGCGGGCCAAGCTCGTCATCGTCATTTTCGGGGCTTTCGCTGCGCACGCCGTCGAGATGTTCCTGTACGGCGCGGCGTACTACCTGCTCGCCCGCTATCTGGGAGCCGGCACCCTGAGTGACGCGGTGCGTTCGTCCCTGCGCCTGTGCCTGTACTTCTCGGCGGAAACGTACACCTCCCTCGGATACGGGGACATCGTTCCCGCAGGGGATTTGCGATTGCTTGCCGGCATGGAGGCCCTCAACGGTCTGCTGTTGATCGGGTGGTCAGCCTCATATACCTACATCGCGATGGAGCGTTTCTGGAGCGGTCCCGGCAATGAGAAGCGCTCGCCGTTTTCCTGATCGTCATCCGGCAATCGATTGAGTCCGTATCGATTCGCGCGGTCAACGGTGTGCGCCTTGCGGCCATGATGGACCGGCGAGAGCGCCGTATTCTGTTGCTGCCTGACGATCATTTCGGAGTGCCCACGATTTGTTAATAGCCGACGCAATCAAGACCGCGCAGACGGAACACGTTGTTTATTTTCTGCTGACCGCGTACGTGGAGACGCTCGGCTATTACGATCCGCCGCGATCCGCCTTGCCGCCGCCCGTACATCGTTTGCCCGTCGCGGGAATCCGGGATGTGACCGATCGCTTGCGCGGCCTGCGCGAAACGCTCGATTCGAATATCCGGAACAGTCCGGACGTGCGCGTGATCCTCCACGAGGCAGTCGATCTGTTCGACGCCGCGCAGCGCCGGCTGCGAGCCCTCGACGGTAACCGCTGAGGGACCGTCGCGGCCCTCGAGCCTACGCGACGCTCGCGCGTGCCGCGCCCGGGGGGATTCCAAAACGCCGCCGGAACGCGCGGCTGAACGCGCTCTCGGACTGATAGCCGATCTCCGCGGCGATATCGCTCAGCGGCAAGCTCGACGTCGTCAATTTGCGCCGCGCGAGCTCGAGCCGCAGCTCGGACAGGAATTCCAGCGGCGGCCTGTGCACCAGCTTGCGGAACATGCGCACGAGACTCGCGCGCGAAGCGTTCGCGCGCGCTGCCAAGGTGTCGAGTGTCCACGCCCTGCCCAGGTCTTCCAGCATGGCCACGAGCGCGCGCCCCGCCTGGCGATGCGCGAGCAGGCCGAGCAATCCATTGCCTGCATGTTCCCGCTCGAGATGGACGCGCACCACCATGATGAAGAGCGCACTCGCCAGGTCGGTCGCGATGGCATTGACGCCCGCGCGGGCGGATTCGATTTCATCGACGATCGCTGCGATCAGCCGGCGCATCCGCGCCGCGTCCGGACCGTCCGAGGTGGTGATGACGATCGCTTCAGGCAGAGCCGACAGCACCAGATTCGGATGGGCCTGCTCGAACGTGAGACGACCGCTCACGAGCTCGGTGTGGGGCTCCGGCACCGTGTCCGCCTCGACCATGCTGTCGATGTCCGTGGAGGCTTGCGCTTGCGGCAACCGCGGCGCGCCGCGCCGCGACTGCGGCCCCCGCACCACATGCCGCGTCCCTCGCGGCAGCAGCACGACGTCTCCCGCAGACACCGGGATCGAGCGGCCGAGTCCGGGGAGCTCGATGACGCACGTGCCGCTGGTGACGATGTGGAAGCGAGCCGATTCGCCGCTTTCGGACTCGTGGTCATACTTCCACTGCGCACCGAAGCGGCAGAGCGACTGCAGCTCCGGTCGCACGCGCAGCAGCGGCGCGAAACCGCTCAACGTATCGAACAGATGGTCCGGGATCATTGCAGTATTCCGTCATCGACTCAAAAGAGGCCGGGCCGTCGCCGTCACGATCAAGCCCGGGCCTTGCTCGCGCGCCGGGAGGAGGCGATGCGCGGAGGGTCAATTGCTCGCCGGCTCTGGATGAGAAGCCGCTGCGGCTGCGCGCGCGCTTCCAACCGAACGCCGCCGCAGGAGAGGGTCTGCCAGAGCATTTCAGGATGTGCGGCGAACACCGTCTCGGCATCCGCCGGGCTCACCTCCCACGCTCCGGCCGCGACTTCCTCATCGAGCTCGCCCGGCTGCCAGACGATCAATCCCGCGAAGTAGCGCGCGTCGTTCGGCGTCGTTTCGATGATGCGGTCGATGACGTGTGCGTCCATCGCAAGCACGAGACCCGGCATGAGCTCGACGAGGTTCGCGGCATCGGCATCCGCGGGCGCGGTGCGCACCGCCGCGAAGACCGTTTCGGTCATGAAGGGCCCGCCGAGGTAAACCGGATCGCGAACCTTGCCGGAAGGCGCGTGCCCGGGAAACGCCGCGGCGAGGGCGACCTCGGTCGGACGATTCACGATAAAGCCGATGTGCATGCCGTTCGGAAGCGGCGCAGCCAGGAGCACGGTCTGTTCAAAGCCGGAGCCTTGCAGGCCGGGCGCCGCAACCAGCGTGAGCGGCCGTGACAGGTCGGTCGCCGATGCGGTGCCTGCGGCGCAGCCGAGTGCGATCAAAAGCATTCCTGTAAAACGCGTGACGGAAGCGGCGATCTGCATTGCGAGCTCCTTTCGGGTTGTCGAGGCGACGCGAAGTGCGGGTCAGGATGATGGTGAGCTCGAGCTTAGCGGCGAAGCGGATTCGAAATCCTTGGCCTGTGGCTGAAGAGTCCTGAAATTATCCTGATCGCCCGTCGCACATCGATGCCGCATGCCTCGCACTGTGATCCCCGGTGACTATCCGCAACCTTGGCGCGCGATTAACGCTTGGTAATGTCTTGCTTGCGGCGAGACCGGCAGCGGCGACGTCGTGATCGATTCGCGCGGTCACTCAAATGAGCCTTGCCGGCACACGCGGCCCGGGGCTCCAGGACTATCCTGCTACTGCCCAAATACTTCGAGCGCCATCGACATGAACATTCGTCTCGCATCCGTCGTCCGTCAGCCCTCATCGCTGATCGGTCCTGCCGCTATCGCGCTCGCGATGTGCCTGAGCCTCGCAGGCTGCGGGCGCCAGGACGCGGACTCCACTGCGGGAAAAGTGACGAGCTACCAGGGCAAGCCGGACACGCCGCCGTGGGACGGCAGTCGCTGGCACGGCGACCGCCAGAGCTGGGAGCGGGATATCGACGCCCGCGCTCAGAACCAGAACGACTATGTGCGGATACCGAACTAGGCGCGTCGACGTGCGTGCGCGCTTCCATCCACGCGCAGCGCGTGCTCGTCACGCGTGAGTGTGTTCACGTGAGCAGGTCCTCGATCCTGATCGGCAGCTCGCGCACGCGTACTCCGGTCGCGTGGTAAACGGCATTCGCGATCGCCGCCGCGGTGCCCGCGAGTCCGATCTCGCCGATCCCTCGCGCGCCCAGCTCGTTCAGCCGGGTGTCGGGGTACTCGACGAAATGGACTTCCAGCGCAGGCACGTCGGCGTTTGCCGCGACGATGTAGTCGGCGAGATTGGCGTTGATCGGGGCGCCGCTGCGCCCGTCATACGACGTCTCTTCGAAGAGGCTCATGCCGATGCCCATGACGACCGCGCCTTCGATCTGGTTGCGCGCGGCAAGCGGGTTGAGGATGCGGCCGCCATCGATCACCGTGACCACGCGGCTCACGCGCAGCCGCGCAATCTCGGGTTGCCAGGTCACCTCGACGAAGTGCGCGCCGAACGAGTGGCTCGAGAGCTTCGGCGTGGGATCGCCGAAATTTCCCACCGCGCTGCCGAGGCCGGATACCGATCGAAGATCCCCCAGCCGCAAAAACTCCTCGAACGCGATGCCGCCCGCAGCGGACTCGCCCTTGGCATGCACGCGGCCGTTCGTGTATTCGAGCGCCCCGGCTTTTCGTCCGGTGAACTTCGAACCCGGCGCCGTGCAAGCCAATGCCAGCAAGGCATCGATCGCCTTTCCAGCCGCCTCGAGGACGGCGGGCACCACGGCCGCGGTCGCCGCCGATCCACCGGAAAGCGGGCCCGGCGGCAGTCGCGTGTCGCCGAGCACGGCCTCGACCCTGGTCGTAGGCAGGCCGAGCCTCTCGGCGGCAAGCTGCGCCAGGATCGTATAGGTGCCGGTGCCGACGTCCTGCGTGGCGCTCGACACACGAGCGGTCCCGTCGTCGCGCAGCTCGACGCTCGCGGCGCATGAGAAGCGCGCGGCCTGCCACGAGCACCCCGCCATCCCCCAGCCCAGCGTCAGGCCGTCGCGTTTCATGGCGCCCACTCGAGGATCGCGCGCCCCCCACCCGAACCTCGAAGCGCCCGTGGACAGGCATTCCTTCAGGTGGCGCGAAGAGAACGGAATCTTCAATCCTTCATCGATCCGCGGCTCGTTGATGAGACGCAGCTCTAGCGGGTCGATCCCGAGCTTCAGCGCGAGCTCGTCCAGCGCCGACTCGGTCGCCCACAGGCCCGGCACCGCACCGGGGCCGCGCATGGGCGTCGGTGCGCCCACGTTGCGCCGCGCCAGCGCGGACGTGATACGCAGGTTGGGAACGCTGTACATGTGCGGCGTCGCCTCGCCGCAGTTCTCCTTGTAGTCGTCGAGGATCGAGGTGTGATTCACCCAGTCCTGCATGAGCGAAGTCAGCTTGCCGTCGCGCGTCGCGCTCAACCGGATGCGCTGCTGAATGCGCGGCCGGTGGCCCACGGTCTGAAACATCATCCGCCGGCTGACGACCAGCTTCACCGGCCTGCGCAGTTGCCGGGCGGCCGCCGCCGCGAGCGCCGACTGGGTCCACGGCCACAGCTTGCCTCCGAAACCCGACCCCAGGAATCTCGTGATGACGCGCACGTCCTCCTTCGGCACACCCAGCATCTGCGCGAGCGCGTTGCGGTGATTGACCACGCCTTGCGAGGTCTCGTACAAGGTGAACGTCTTTCCATCCCACTGCGCAACGGAGGCGTGCAGCTCGATGGGATTGTGAGTCTCGGGAGGCAGGTCGTACCTCTCGTCGAGCCGGATCTCTGCCTCGCCGAACGCCTTTTCCGGGTCGCCGCGCTCGCTTTCGACCTTTCGATTCGTTTCCGGCGCGAG
>JAQGNC010000228.1 GCA_028292065.1 Betaproteobacteria bacterium | reverse complement strand
GGGTGGCGTCGTAGCTCACGTTCAGGACGATCTCGCCGTTCTTCACGAATTCCAGCGGCACGCGCGTGTTCTCGTCGACCTTGACCGACAGGTACGGCGTGAGATTGCTGTCCGAGCACCACTCGTGAATCGCGCGGATGAGATACGGTTTCGTCGATTTCTCGGCCATCGCTGGTCCCTGCCGCTATTTGCGCATGACCTTCTCGGACGCGGTGAGCGCGTCGATGAAGGCGGGGCGGCTGAAAAGGCGCTCGGCGTATTTCGCGAGCGGCGCGGCCTGCTTCGGCAGCTGGATGCCGTAGTAATCGAGCCTCCACAGGAGCGGAGCGATCGCCACGTCGAGCATCGAGAACTCGTCGCCGAGCATGTGCTTCTGCTTGGTGAACACCGGCGCGATCTGGGTCAGGCTGTCGCGGATGATCGTGCGCGCTTTCTCGGCCTGCTTCTGCGTGCCTTTTTCGATCGCCTCGATGTGGCTGAACATCTCCTGCTCGAAACGGAACAGGAAAAGCCGCGCCCGCGCACGCATCACCGGATCCGCGGGCATGAGCTGCGGATGCGGGAAGCGATCGTCGATGTACTCGTTGATGATGTTCGATTCGTACAGGATGAGGTCGCGCTCGACGAGCACGGGGACCTGGTTGTACGGGTTCATGACCGCGAGGTCTTCGGGCTTGTTGAACAGATCGACGTCGACGATCTGGAAGTCCATGCCTTTTTCATACAGCACGATGCGGCAGCGCTGGCTGAAAGGGCACGTGGTGCCGGAGTAAAGCGTCATCATAGGGTCGACCTCAATGTACGTCCTTCCAATACGCCTTCTTGAGCGCGTAGGAGAGCGCGATCAGGATGGAGATAACGATCAGCGCGTACAACCCGACCGTGGTGCGGTCGTCGCGCGCGGGCTCGCTCATGTACGTCATGTAGTTCACGAGGTCGGCGACGAAGCGGTCGTACTCGACCGGTTTCATCAAACCCGGCTTGTCGAGCGCGAGCTCGTGCACCGTTTTCATGTAGCCCTCGGCTTGTTGCTTTCCCTCCTTGAGCACCTGCTCGCCCTGCAGCTGCCATAGCGCGTGCGGCATGCCGACGTTGGGATAGACCACGTTGTTCCAGCCGGTCGGCCGCGTCGAGTCCTTGTAGAACGTGCGCAGGTAGGTATACAGCCAGTCGCTGCCCGGACCGGCGTGCGACGAGCGCGAGCGCGCGACCACGGTCAGGTCGGGAGGCGTCGTGCCGAACCACTCTTTCGCGTCCTTCGGATCGATCGCGGTCTTCATCAGATCGCCGACCTTCACGTCCGGAAAGACCAGGTTCTCGCGAATCTGCTGCTCCGAGAGACCCAGGTCGCGCAGCCGGTTGTAGCGCATGTAGCTCGCGCTGTGGCAGTTCAGGCAGTAGTTGACGAAGGCGTGCGCACCGCGCTGCAGCGACTCCTGGTCGTAGGGGTCGATCGGCGCGTGGTCGAGCTTCACCTCGCCTTCGGAGGCCCACGCGAGCGCCGGCACGATGAGAAGTATCGCGGCGATCTTTTTTATGGTTTTCATCATGTGCGTCCTCACCCCGTCACCCGCTCGGGCACCGGCTTTACCTTGTCCATGCGCGAATACCACGGCATCAGCAGGAAAAATGAAAAATAGAGCAGCGTGCCGACCTGCGAGATCCGCGTGCCGACGTCGGTCACCGGCTGGGTGCCGAAGTAACCGAGCACCAGGAACACGATGACGAACAGCGTCAGCGCGGTCCTCACCAGCGTTCCCTTGTAGCGGATCGACTTCACCGGGCTTTGATCGAGCCACGGCAGCAGGAAGAAGATCATCACGGACACGCCCATGAACACGACACCCCAGACTTTCGCCTCGACAGCGAAGAACGCGACAATGACTGCGATTACGCCGGCGAGCGCGATCGCCTTGCCCTTGCCGCGCAATGGCGTGCGCCAGATCAGTACGCCGTAAGCGAACACCGCCGCGGCGAGCACGTACATGAACTCCGCCGTGGTCGCGCGCAGGATCGAATAGTACGGCGTGAAGTACCACACCGGCGCGATATGGTTGGGCGTCTTCAGCGGATCGGCGGGGACGAAGTTGTTGTACTCGAGGAAATACCCGCCCATCTCCGGCATGAAGAACATCGCGATCGCGAAGAGCGCGAGGAAGACCATCACGCCGAGCGTGTCCTTCACCGTGTAATACGGATGGAAAGGAATGCCGTCGACCGGATGTCCGTCGGGTCCCAGGTTCTTCTTGATCTCGACGCCGTCGGGATTGTTCGAGCCCACTTCGTGCAGCGCCATCAGGTGCGCCGCGACCAGCCCGAGCAGCACGAGCGGAATGGCGATCACGTGGAACGCGAAGAAGCGGTTGAGCGTCGCATCCGACACGACGAAGTCGCCGCGAATCCACAGCGCCAGATCGGGTCCGATGAGCGGCAGCGCGTCGAAGAGGTTCACGATCACCTGCGCGCCCCAGTACGACATCTGGCCCCACGGCAGCAGGTAACCGAAGAACGCTTCGGCCATCAGCATGAGGTAGATCACCATGCCGAAGATCCAGATGAGCTCGCGCGGCGCGCGATACGAGCCGTACAGCAGCCCGCGGAACATGTGCAGGTAGATCACGATGAAGAACGCCGATGCACCCGTCGAGTGCATGTAGCGGATCAGCCAACCGAACGGCACGTCGCGCATGATGTACTCGACCGACGCGAAAGCCTGCGCCGCGTCGGGCTTGTAGTGCATGACGAGGAAGATGCCGGTGACGATCTGGATCACCAGCACCAGCATCGCGAGCGAGCCGAAGTAGTACCAGAAGTTGAAGTTCTTCGGCGCGTAATACTCCGCGGCGTGCTCTTTCCACAGCGAGATCAGCGGGAAGCGCTGGTCGACCCACGTCAGCAGGCCGTTGAGCGGCCCGGCGCCGGTCACCGGTTGTTTGTTCTGTGTCGCAGCCATCCTGATCACGCTCCCTTGGTGTCGTCGCCGATCACCAGCGTCGTGTCGCTCACGAACTTGTAAGGCGGCACGACGAGGTTGTCGGGCGCAGGCTTGTTCTTGTAGACGCGGCCGGCGAGGTCGAAGAGCGACCCGTGGCACGGGCAGTAGAAGCCGCCGTGCCAGTCGGCGGCGAAAGGCTCGGGCTGCGCCTGCAGGCGATCGACCGGGGAGCAGCCGAGGTGGGTGCAGATTCCCACGAGCACGAGGTATTCGGGTTTCGCTGCGCGGAATTCGTTTTTCGCGTACGGGGGCTGGACGCTGCGCTTGCTTTCGGGATCGGCGACGCGATCATCGTCGGCCTTGATGGTGTTGAGCATTTCGGGCGTGCGGCGGACGACCCATACCGGTTTGCCGCGCCACTCGACGATCATCCGCTGGCCGGGCTCGAGCCTGCTCACGTCGACTTCGACCGGCGCGCCCGCGGCTTTGGCGCGCTCCGACGGCATCATGCTGGCGACAAAAGGAACGGCCGCGGCAGTCGCCGCAACGCCGGTGGCGACTGTCGTCGCCGTCAGGAGAAAGCGCCGCTTTCCCTCGTCCAAGTCATTCTCGGCCATGGATTTTCCTGTGAAGCAGACAAAAAAGCGCCATTTTAACAATCGCGCGAGGGAAAGTTAAGTAAAACCGCAGAATTGCTTGCTGGGTCAGGGGCTTAGGCGCTGAAAATGCGTGAGGAGTGAGGCGTGAGGAGTGAGGCGCCAGGCACCACATCCGACAGCGGCGCCCGCTCACCCCTCACCCCCTCATCGCTCCGCCCCTCACCCCTCACGCCTCACGCACTCAAACCGGATTATCGATATCCACATGCACGTGCTCGATGGCGAAGCGCTGTGCAAGGTGTGCGCCGAGGGCTTCGATGCCGTAGCGCTCGGTCGCGTGGTGGCCGGCGGCGATGAAAGCGACCCCGCTTTCGCGGGCGAGGTGCACGGTCTGCTCCGACGCTTCTCCGGTGATGTAGGCGTCGACGCCGAGGCGCACCGCGTCCTCCAGATAGCCTTGCGCCGCGCCGGTGCACCACGCCACGCGAGTGACGCGCTTGCCCGGGTCGCCGATGACGAGCGGCGTGCGCGCGAGGCGCTCCGCGATGCGCGAGGCGAGACCTGCAACGGTGAGCGCGATGTCGGGGCGGCCGTGGAAGACGAGGTCGTGCTCGCCGCAGCGGCCATCGATCTCGAAACCGAGCTTGCGGGCGAGCATGACGTTGTTGCCGACCTCGGGATGCGCGTCGAGCGGAAGATGGAACGCGTAGAGGTTGAGATCGTTCGCGGTGAGCAGCGCGATGCGCCTGCGTCGTGCACCGACGATGCGCGGATCCTCGCCGCGCCAGAAATAACCGTGGTGGACCAGAATCGCGTCGGCGCGCGCCGCGACCGCCGCTTCGAGCAGATCGAATGACGCCGTCACGCCGGTGACGATCCGCTCCACGCTCGTCCTGCCTTCCACCTGCAGCCCGTTTGGGCAATAATCTCGAAACTTGGCGACGTCCAGGTACTGGTCGAGGTAGGCGTCGAGCTCTGCGCGCTGCATAAGAGCGATCCTGCCGAAAAAAAGCATTTTATCCGAACCAGTGTCCCTTCCAGCCGTACTGCCTCCACTATGATCCGCAAGCTGTGGCTCGTGTTCTGCCAGACCGCCACGGTGTGCGTGGCCGCGCTATTCGTCGTGACGACGCTGAGACCGGATCTCCTCGCGTGGAGCCCTCGCGGCAGTGTCGTCACGATCCGCGAAGCGGCGCCCGAAGGCGAAGCCAGGAAGGTCTCGTCCTACAGCGACGCGGCCAAACGCGCGATGCCCGCGGTCGTGAACATCTACACCGCCATGGAAACCAAAATACAGCGTCATCCGTTCATGGACGACCCGGTATTCAGGCATTTCTTCGGCGAGCAGTTCGATGCGCAGACGCGCAAGAGCACCAACCTGGGCTCGGGCGTGATCGTGAGCGATCAGGGCTTCATCCTGACCAACAGCCACGTCGTCGAGGCCGCCGACGAGATCGAAGTCGCGCTCGCCGACACCCGCCGCGCCAAGGCGGTGGTCGTCGGCACCGACCCGGAGACCGATCTCGCGGTCATCAAGATCGACCTGCCGACCCTGCCTTCTATCCTCTTCGGCCAGTCCGATCACGCGCGCGTGGGCGACGTGGTGCTCGCGATCGGCAATCCTTTCGGGGTCGGCCAGTCCGTGACGCTCGGCATCATCAGCGCGACCGGCCGCAGCCATCTCGGAATCAACACCTTCGAGAATTTCATCCAG
>JAQGNC010000216.1 GCA_028292065.1 Betaproteobacteria bacterium | reverse complement strand
ACCCCCAGCAGGTTGTAAGTCGACAGGAACTGGCCGACGAGCGCGAGATCGCGGTCCGGGTCGTAAGGCTGTTTGGGCAGCAGCGCCTTGTTGATCGCGAGCGTGACCACGTTCGCGTACCCGACCGTGTACCCGTCCGGATTCGCGTGCACCACGAGCTCGGTGCCTATGGTCTGCGCGCCGCCGGGGCGGTTGTCGATGATGATCTGCTGCCCCATCTGTTTCACGAGCTCAACAGCGAGGATGCGAGTGACGACGTCGGGCGAGCCGCCCGCCGCCGAGGAGACGATCAAGCGGATCGGGCGCTCGGGATAGGCCGCACAGGCGGCGCTCGCCGCGAGCGCGAGAACGCCTGCGACGACGGCACGCGCGGCGATGAATGATGAACGCATACGGCTCCTCGATATTCCTGAATTCGCCTATACTCCCGCCCGGATACAGTCATTGTAGGCTCGCGGTGCTCGCTCCGGCGCCTGAAGCCTCGCTCTTGACACTCAGCGGCGCGCATCTTGCCCATGCATGGACGACACCTACTCGCGCGCCCGCCATGCCTCGCTGGAAAATCCTCGCCTACGGCGCCATCGCCGCGTCGATCTGCCTCTTCGCACTGATCGCGGCCAATATCGCAGCCGGCGATCCGCTGGCCGTACTCGACGTCCGCGTCACCGCGTGGCTGGGGGCCCATCGCACCCCGGCACTAACGTTGCTCATGCTCGCTGTCACGCACGCTCACGCTCCGGTTGCAATATGCGCTTACGCTTCGATCATGACCGTCGTTTTGTACCGCAGGGCCCAGCGCCACTGGCTGCTGGCGCTCGCCCTCGCGGTGCCCGTGGGACTCGCGATCAACGTGCTTCTGAAGCACCTGTTCAGGCGGGCCCGGCCCGTGCCTGACGAACCGCTGATGACGCTCGCCACTTACAGCTTCCCCAGCGGCCACACCGCGGGCACCGCGCTCTTCTACGGCGTGCTCGCCGCGTATATCGTGTCCCGGACGCTCAGCACGCGGGTGCGGGCGGCCGCTGTGCTCGGCTGGCTGTGCGCCGTGGGGCTCGTCGGATTCTCGCGCGTCTATCTGGGCGTGCATTACCTCAGCGACGTGGTCGCCGCCGCGGCGTGGAGCTGCGCGTGGCTCGCGGTGTGCCTGCTCGCTGCCAACCGCGTGCAGCTACGCGGCAGCTCGCAGCGCTGACGCCGTGGCCGCGAATCCCATCGCCGTCATCGTCAACGCGAGTGCCGGCACCGGGCACGACGACCACGCGTGCGATGAGCTCGAAAAGCGCTTCGCCGCGCACGGCATCGAGGCGCGGGTGTACCCCGCACGCTCGGGTGCCGAGCTCGCCGGGATCGCGCAGCGCGTCGCGCGCGAGAAACCGGCCGCAGTGGTGGCCGGCGGCGGCGACGGGACGCTCAACGCCGTGGCGTCGGCGCTCGCGGGCACCGGCATACCGTTCGGCGTGCTGCCGCTCGGCACGCTCAACCATTTCGCCAAGGACCTCGGCATACCGCTCGAGCTCGATGCCGCCGTGCAGACCATCGCGCAAGGCCATACCGCCGACGTCGACGTCGGCGAAGTGAACGGCCAGGTGTTCATCAACAACTCGAGCCTCGGCCTCTATCCGCAGATCGTGCGCCATCGCGAAACGCAGCAGCGCCGCCTCGGCCGCGGCAAGTGGCCGGCGCTGCTGTGGGCGAGCATCACCGCATTGCGCCGCAGCCCGTTCATGAACGTGCGCCTCTCGCTGGACAATGTCGAGCAGCGCTACAAGACCACTTTCGTTTTCATCGGCAACAACGAATATGCGATGGAGGGATTCAGCATCGGCAAGCGCGAGCGCCTCGATGCCGGGCGCCTGAGCGTCTACGTGAGCCACCGGCGGGGCCGCGGCGGCCTGGTGATCCTCGCGCTGCGCGCACTGTTCGGGCGGCTGCAGCAGGCGAAGGACTTCCATGCGCTGACTGCCCAAAGCATGGTCATCGAGACGCGCCGCCCGCGGCTGCACGTCGCGACCGACGGCGAGGTCAATATGATGGAGAGCCCGCTCGAATACCGCGTGCGGCCGCGCGCGCTGCGCGTGTTCGTTCCGCAGCCTGCCGAGGCCGCTCCCTGAGGTCCCGATGCGCACCATCGCCCATCTGTCGGACCTGCATTTCGGCCGCGTCGACACGGCGCTGCTCGAGCCGCTGCGCCAGCGCATCGCGGCGCTGAAGCCCGACGTCGTCGTCATCTCGGGCGACCTCACCCAGCGCGCGAAACCTGAGGAGTTCCGCGAGGCCCGTCGCTTCCTCGATACGCTTCCCCAGCCTCAGATCGTCGTTCCCGGCAACCACGACGTGCCGCTCTACAACGTCTTCCAGCGGTTCTTCACACCGCTATCGAAATTCCGACGCTACATCACGAGCGACCTCGAGCCCGCCTATATCGACGACGAGATCGCGGTCGTCGGGATCAACACCGCGCGCTCGCTCGTCTTCAAAGGCGGGCGCATCAACGAAGAACAGGTCGAGGCGGCGCGCGCGAAGCTCTGCGACGTGGGCGCAGGTATCACCATGATGGTCGTGACGCACCATCCCTTCGATCTGCCGACCGACTGGAAGGACAAGAACATCGTCGGGCGCGCAAAGATGGCGATGCAGATGCTCGCGCGCTGCGGCGCCGACGTGCTGCTCGCGGGGCACGTGCACATGAGCCACGCCGGAGACACCGCCGCACGCTACAAGATGGAAGGTTACGCAGCGCTCGTGGTACAGGCG
>JAQGNC010000196.1 GCA_028292065.1 Betaproteobacteria bacterium | reverse complement strand
GATCGAGCCATACAGTGCGGTCATCGCTCGAGCGCATCACCGGCACGGCGATGAGAATCTTAGCGCAGGCGCCCCGCCTGCAGCCGGCTTCCGCCGCTTTCTGAAGGCGAGGCGCCTGCGCTACAGGTAGGGCGTGCTACGCACGCAAAAAAGCGGCTGCCCCGCGTGAACGGGACAGCCGCGTTGCTGCTGCCGCATGGTGCTACGTGGTACGACTACGTTGCTGCTACATGCTGCTGCATGGTGCTGCTGCTTGCTGCTGCATCGCAACTAACAACTGCTACTCCTACCGCGTAATGCCTAGTGCAACTTCCACTTCATGCTGCAACTGCCGCTTCATGCTGCGGACTGCACTTGCAACCGCGGCGACACGGCTGGCTGCACCGCCGTCGCCGCGGCTCTCGCGGGCGCCGCGTTGAAAGCCGGCACCCGCACGAGACTGTGACCTCGCGTGATTAATGCTTGTCGCGCGAGAAGAAGCCGCCGAAACCGCCGCCATGACTGCGGGTCGCGCCGATGTTCTCGTACTCGGAGCGCAGCGGGGCATTCGCCACCCAGACCTGGTCGCGGACCTGTTTCACTTCGGCAAGCTGCTGGGCTTCAGTCGTTTTCTGCTGGAAGTAGCTCGACGACGGGTTGCTTTCGTTCGGCTGTCCCGGAGTCGCGAGGTTCGCCATCGGACCCCAGCCTTTGTAGCCGCCGGTGCGAGTGTCGAGCGAGTTCACCGTGCTCATCGACGGCGGCGCTTCACTGACGTTCGGGGGGAGCATGCTGCCGTCGGCGACGTTGTCCGCGCCGATCGCGCGGATGTTGGGATTCGGGTTGTCGGCCGAGGCGTTGAACGAGCAGAACAGGCCGGCGACTGCTTCTTCTATAAGGGCTTTCGATTTCATGGCGATCTCCTGAAAGTTTGCGCCGAAAGCTCTCGGCAACGACCTATCCAGTGCAAGCCGCGTGCCACGCGAAATACACTGCGCAAACAGCGTCATGCAGCGCTCTACGCGTCGCCACGCAACGACAGCCGCGGCGCGGCGCAGCAAAAATCCGAAGCGCTGCGAGCACATAGCGATGTCGGTGCGGCCCAACACACCGTACACTCCGGCCTTTTTCGCGCCGCCGACCGCGCGCAGTTCTTACACCGTGCCCATAGCGATCGCTCTTTGCCTCACCTTCATTGCGTTCACCGCGCTCAACGCCGCGCGCGTCGTGCTGACCCTGTACGCCCTCACCCTCGGCGCTCCGGCCTCGTCGGTCGGCGTGCTGGGCGGAATGTTCTATATCTTTCCCCTGCTCCTCTCCTGGCCGATCGGCGCGCTGAGCGACCGCATAGGTCCGCGCAGGCTGCTCACGGTGGGCGCGGTGGCGGGCACCGGTGCGTTGTTGCTGCCCTACTTCATTCGCGACCTCGGCGCGTTCTATGTGGCGGCCGCGCTGTGCGGCCTCTCGATCGCGTTCTACCACGTGACCCTGCAGAACCTCGTCGGCGTGCTCAGCGCCCCCGAGCAGCGCGCGCGCAATTTCAGCAACTTCAGCCTGGTCGGGGCGATGACGAGCTTCGTGGGACCGCTGATCGCCGGGTTTTCGATCGACCACTACAGCCACGCGATCGCCGCGCTCGTCATCGTGGCGATCTCGGCGGCGGCTTTCGTCGTGCTGCCCGTGGGTTGGCGCTTCCTTCCCAGGCCGCAGCGCGGCAAACCTAAAGCAGCAGCACCACCGGACATGCCGACGGACCCGGGCATCTGGCGCATGTTGACCGCCAGTGCGATGGTGCAACTCGGCACCGACCTGTTCCAGTTCTACATCCCGATCTACGGACACGCGATCGGCATGTCCGCCTCGGCGATAGGCTGGGTGCTCGCGAGCTTTGCGGCGGCCGCCTTCGTCGTGAGGATGTTCCTGCCGCGGCTCATCAAGCAGGCGCAGCCCGACCGCGTGCTGATGTACGCGTTTTACGCCGGAGCGCTCGGTTTCATGATCGTGCCGCTTTTCCAGCACCAGGCAGTGCTGATGCTCGCGGCCTTCATGTTCGGGTTGGGTATGGGCTGCGGCACTCCGCTCACCGTCATGATGATGTTCGACCGCTCGACCGCAGGCCGCTCGGGGCGGACCCTCGGCGTGCGGCTGACGACGACCAATGCGGTGCGCGTTCTCGGTCCGATAGTGTTCGGCGCCGTCGGGACCGCTTTCGGCGTGCCGTCGGTGTTCTGGATCAACGCGGCGCTGATGGGCGCGCAGGGCTACTGGACGAAGAGGAACGCCCGGAAGCGGGAGTAAGGCAGCGGCAGGCGCCGGCTTTCCGTTCGGCCTGAGCGTCGCGCCAGCGACACAGTCGAAGGCCAGCGGTGCGGCCGTTCATGCTTCGACGGCCGCTACCGCTGCTCAGCACGAACGGTTCTTGCCTCGGACCGGAGCGCGCGCATGGCGCGGTGACTACTTCGTGAAGTTTGCGACCTTGCGCGCTTCGCCCGTCATCTCGAGGATGTGCATCCCGGTGTTGGCGCGATCGACGATGTAGACGTAGCCGCGGTCGTCGACTTCGGCGTTGTTGGTCTGGATCGCGATCTTGCAGCGGTCGCCGTCTGCGGTCTTCACGCAGCGCTTCGAGGTGTTCTTGTTGATCGCCGGGATGTAATAGCCGACTTCCTTCGGCGAGAACGGATTGCGGATGTCCACCGCGCGCACGCCCGCGTTGAACCACGAGATGAACACCATCTTCTTGTAGTAGATCGGACCCATGTCCTCGTTCGAGGAGTGCGTTCCGAAGCGGCCGCCGCGCGAGCAGAAGTTGCCGCTCTTCTCGGGCACGTGGAAGTTCGAGACGCTGAAAGGCTTGGTTTCGGTCGTGATGTCGACCATGAACATCATGTGATAGTCCTCGCGGCACTCGTTCTGCGTGGACTCGTTCACGACCACGAGGAAGTCGCGCTTGCTGTACTTGCCGAAGTGCTCGAGGTCCGGCACGTCCATGCCGAGCACCGGGAACGTGGTGTGCGCGCCGATGAAAGGCGACAGGTCGAGGCGGCTGATCTGCGGATACAGCAGGTTCTCGGGGGTCGGCGCGAAAGGTTCCTTGGCCGCGGGGTTGCCTTTGAGCAGCTTGTCACGGTCGATGATCTGCACCGTTCCCGCGAGCAGCGTGCCATAGCCGAAGTACACGCGATTGCCGCGAACGATCGGGCCGTGCGTGTCCTGCGGCATCGGGTCCATCGTCGAGCCGGGCTCCTGTCCGGTCAGGGCGAAATTGCGGATGAACTTCGGGTTCGCCGGATCCGACAGATCGTAAATCTTGGTCATCCGCTTGGTGCGAAAGCCCTCCGGCCTGCCGTCGGAAATCAGATACGCGATACCGGTGTCGCACTCCCACCAGTTCTTATGCGTGTCCTTCAGCCCGCTCACCACTGTCGTGAGCAGCGTCGGACGCTCCGGCGTCGTGACGTCCCAGACCTGCTGCGACGAGCTGCCGCCGGTGCGCAGCATGTACACCTTGGACGCGTCGGCTTTGGGCAGCGTCTTGCCGCTGCACACGCGTACCATCTGCGCGCCGCCCTGTTCGCCCAGTCCGGGCTCACCCGGTATGTGGGTGAGATAGCGCGGCTTCGCAGGATCGGTCACGTCCACGATCGAAGTGCCGTTGTTTTCCTTCTGATTCGTGAGCGGATTGACCGGCTGCGGAATCTCGCTCGTGCCGCCGTGATGCCCGATGTAGGCGATCCAGCGATTGCCCTGATGGTGCACGACCGGCTGGTACGCACTGCGCGCCTGGAGATCGCTCCAGCCGACGAGCTTCATGTTTTTCGCTTCCGGCTTGCGCGAAGCCGCGGCGATTTCAGGTTCGGCGGCAGACGCGGCGACGCCGGCGCAGCCCAGGACCGCGGCGAGCGCCAGGCCTGCATAACGGGCGCAGCGGTTCGTTTTGTTAGATGACGGCATGTGACTCCTCCTGAAGATTCCCGGCTGCCGCAGCGACACTCGTTGTGTCGATCTTATGTGCGGCGGCCAAGTGCGCGAGCGTATATGAAAGCGCCGCCCGCGAAAACCGCGGCCGGCGGCGCCATTCGCAGGCAAGCTTGGAACTTGCCGCCGCTCCTGTATCAAGGCCGTTTCGCGGGTGGTTTGCCGATGATGTCGGACTGGATCTGGCGCAGATTGTCGTAGCGCTGCTGGGTCGTTGGGTGGCGGCTGATCGGGTCGTTGACGATACCGGTCGCCGTTGCGGCGAGCTTCTCGACGTAAGTCTGCGGTGGCGGCGTGATGGTCTCGGCCGTCGCGTTCGGCAGGTCTTTCAGAAACGCCGCCACCGAGGCGGCGAGTTGCTTCTGCTCGGGGAATACACGGCTCAACACGCGCGCGGCGCACGAATCGGATTGCAGTTCCTGATCCACGTGATGCTT
>JAQGNC010000189.1 GCA_028292065.1 Betaproteobacteria bacterium | reverse complement strand
CGCTCAGGGCAGGCTGAGCAATCCCGAGGTGCTTGCAACGCCTTCTGCCGTTTTCGTGCGCCACGAGGTCGCCACGTCGCCTTGCCGGCTCCTCGCGACGACAATCCAGGAGACGCCCATGAAAGTCGCTGACCTCATGGCGAAGCATGTCGAGTTCATCGACGCCGATGCCACAATCCAGGACGCGGCGTCGCTGATGGGCGAGCTCGACGTGAGCGCACTGCCGATCGGGACTGCCGACGACCTCAAAGGCGTCATCACCGATCGCGACATCCTCTATCGCGTCGTCGCCGAAGGCAAAGACCCGCGGCGCACGCCGGTGCTTCAGGTGTCGACCAGGACGATCTTCAGCGTCAGGCCCGAAGACCCGATCAGCAGCGCGATGGACCTGATGGCTTCGCAGAACGTGCGCCGCCTGCCGGTGCTCGACGACGCCCAGCGCGTGATCGGCTGGATCACGCTGTCCGATCTCTCGCGGCACCTGCTCGTGGAAAGCGATCTGATGCAGGGGGCTTTGCGGGAGATTACCGACAGCGTCGACGGCGCAGCGAAGTGACGCCATCGGTGTAGCGCAGGCGCCCCCGCCTGCGGCCGCACCGTGTGGAACCCGCTGCAGGCGAGGGCGCCTGCGCTACGAATCACTCCACCGCCAGATAAAACCGCTGCTCGAGCGATCGCGTGAGGTCCTTGGGTAGCTGGAGCCTGGCGGCGAGATATCTCAGGTATTGCCGGTTGACGAGCTTGCGGCGGTCGACGGCCAGCAGCGACGCGGCGTAGACCAGCGCGCCCGTCTGGACGTCCTTCGCCTCGTTCAGCGTTTGCGCGAGCGTCCTCGGATGCCCGATCGCACGGTCCACCACCGAGCGCTGGTCTTCGGTCGCGTTGAGCGCGGCCAGCGCGGCCTGCACGCGCTCGCGGTCCCTGCCGTCGCTCGCGCCGTCGGCCTGCGCCGCATTGATGAGCGCGTGCAGCAGCAGGCTCACCTGCGCCGGATCGAGCTTTTGCAGGTCGATCCTGAAAGGCACCAGCAACTGCTGGCGGTTGCGCAGCCAGTCGATGAGCACTTTGGCGGCGAGGACTTCGACGATGCTTTCGTCGTGCCCGGGAGGGCCGGCGTCTCGCGCCGGTTCGTCGCTTTCTTGCGCGAGCGCCGTGGCTTCGGTCTGGCTCATCGCGTCACGCGGGGCGCGGCGCGAGCACCGCTTCGATCTGGTTGAGGAGCTGCGAGAAGTCGATCGGTTTCGCGTGGTAATCGTCGCACCCGGCGGCCAGCGCTTTCTCGCGGTCGCCGGACATCGCGTGAGCGGTGAGCGCGATGATCCTGATCTCTTTCGTCGCTACGTCCGCTTTCAACGTCTGCGCCACGGTCCAGCCGTCCATCACCGGCAGGTTCATGTCGAGCAGCATGAGCTCGGGTTTTTCCGAGCGCGCCTTGTCGAGTCCTTCCTGTCCGTCCTGCGCGACCACGACGTCGTAGCCGCGGCGCTTCAGCCGCCGCGACAGGAAATCCCAGATTTCCTGGTGGTCTTCAACGAGCAGTATCCTGGGCATTCGTATTCTCCTGTACCGCGTCGTCGGCACTCGCGCCTCGCCGCTGCAGCGGCAGCCTGCGCAGCACCGAGAGTAGCGCGTTGGACGGGTCGTGTTCGGTATTGATGATCTGCTGCACGCGGCCTTCGAGCCGCCTGCATTCTTCGGGTGTGAGATTCTGGCCGCCGAGCGCCACGACCGGGATGTCGTGGCATTCGGTGCGCTTGCGAAGCTCGCGGATGACCGAGAGCGCATCGGTGTCCGGCATCTCGAGATCCACCAGCACGAGCGCCGGGCAGTTCGGGCTGAGCTGCTCGAAAAAACTGTCGGTGTCGCGCGCGTGCGCGACGGCCCAGCCTTCTTTCTGCAGAAGCTCCGACAGCGCCGCGGTCGTGCTCTCGTCGTCGTCGAGTATGAGCGCGAGAGGCGCAGCGTTCGCGGCGCGGTAGCGCTCGAGCACTTTCTTCAGGCGCTGCCATTGTATCGGCTTGGTGAGGTAGTCCGCCGCGCCGAGCGAAAACGCGAGACCCTTTTCCTGCACGATCGTGGTCATGATGACCGGGATGTCGGCGACGTCCGCATCGGCCTTGAGCGCCGAGAGCACGGCCCAGCCGTCCATGTGCGGCATCATCACGTCGAGCAGGATCGCGCGCGGCTTGATCGCACGCGCGAGCGCGAGACCGGCTGCGCCGTCGCTCGCGGTCTGGACCGCGTAGCCTTCGCGCGTCAGGAAGCGCGAAAGCAGGGCGCGCGCATTCGGGTCGTCGTCGATCACGAGCACGACATTCGCGCCGGCATGCGTCGACGCGTCGATCGCCGCGCCGACGTCGAATCGGGCCTCGTGCGTGCGTGCCGAATCCGCAGGGAGCCGAAGCTCGAACACCGTGCCTTTGCCCGGCTCGCTTTCGACATCGATTTTTCCTCCGAGCAGCGAGGCGAACGCACGCGTGATCGAGAGCCCGAGGCCGGTGCCGCCGAAGCGGCGCGTGGTCGAGGCATCGGCCTGGGTGAAGCGCTGGAAGAGCTTCGCGACCTGCTCGGCGGTCATGCCGATGCCGGTGTCCGCGACCCGAAAGACGAGCATCTCGGCGTCGTCGGCGCCTTCGCGGGCCACTTCGAGCCGCACCGCGCCGCCTTCGGTGAACTTCGCCGCGTTGCTCAGCAGGTTGATGAGGCACTGGCGCACTTTCACCGAGTCCGAGTGCATTTGCCCCACGTCCGGCGCGCACTCGACGACGAGCCGGTTGTCCTTTTTGGCGACGAGCGCTTCGACCGTCGCGCCGAGCTCGCTCACGAGCTGCGCGACGTCGAAAGTCTCGAAGTGCACTTCCATCTTGCCGGCTTCGATCTTCGAGATGTCGAGCACGTCGTTGATGAGCGAGAGGAGGTGGCGCGCGTTGCTGTTGATCTTGCGCAGATCGTCCAGCATCTCGTCGAGCCCTTTGTCTTCGGCTTCCTCTTCGAGCATTTCGCCGTAGCCGATGACCGCGGTGAGCGGGGTGCGCAGCTCGTGGCTCATGTTCGCGATGAACTGGCTTTTTGCGCGGTTGGCTTCCTCGGCTTCGTCCTTCGCCGCGGCGAGATCGCGCTCGTACTGCTTGCGCACGGTGATGTCGCGGACATACGCGGTGAAGAACGGCGCGCTGTGGATGGAGGTCGAGGTGATCGCGAGCTCGACCGGAAAGCGCGTCCCGTCGCGGCGCAGGGCCTCGATCTCGATGCGCCGGCCCAGCAGGCGCCCCTGGCCGGTTTCAAGAAAGCGCTCGATGCCCGCGAAATGCCGCGCGCGATGCTCTTCCGGGATGATGAGCTCGGGCATCGACTTGCCGAGCACTTCGTCGCGCGTGTAGCCGAAGGTGCGCTCCGCCGCGGCATTCCATTCGATGATCCGGCTGTCCGCGGTGATGGAAATGATGCAATCGATGGCTGTTTCGAGAATTGCCCCTTTGAGCGACTCACTTTCGCGCAGCTCTTCCTCGGCGCGCCTGCGGCGCAGGAACTGGCCGATCTGCTGGCCGAGGGTTGCGATGCTCTCGAGGAAATCGTCGTCGAAGTGGTGCCAGCGCCGGCTGAAGAACTCCATCACGCCGACGGTGCGGGTGCCGCTCTTCAGCGGGAAAGCGAACGCGGAGCGCAGCCCGGCGTTGACCACCGCGTCTCGACGCAAGAAAGTCTCGTCAGCGGCCGCGTCGGAGATGTGCTCGGGCGTCTCCGACGCCCACACGCGGCCGGGAAGCCCGGCCCCGCGCTCGAATGTCAGGTCGCGTACCGAGTCGAGGAACGCTTCTCCCACCTCGGGCCCGAGCCACGACGCCGAATAGCGCAGCACGCCGGCTTTTTCTTCGAGCTCCCAGAACACCGCGACGTGCCAACCGAGCGCCGAACCGATGGCGGCGAGCACCTGCGACAGCGCGGTGTGCAGGTCGGACGAGCCGGCGAGAATGCGGCTCACGCTGATCTGCACGCCGAGGCGCTTGCGCGCCTGGCCGCGGTTCGCGGTGTCCTGGAACGTGATCACGCTGCCGGTGACCACTTTCTCGTCGAACACCGGGAACGAGGAATACTCGGCGTTGAAGAAAGTGCCGTCCTTGCGCCAGACCATCTCGTTGTCGAGCTGGACCGCGCGCCCGGTCTCGAGGGTCTGCAGGAGCGGGCATGCAGGCTCGGGGTAGGGCGTTCCATCGGGATAGGTGTGGTGGATGAGCGCGTGCATGTTCTCGCCCAGCACCTGGTCGTGCGTGTAGCCGAGCATGTCGAGCGCGGCTTTATTGATGAAAGTGCAGCGACCGGTCGCGTCTACGCCGTAGACGCCGATTTCGATCGCATTGAGGATGGCATTGATTTCCGCGGCCGCATGCATGGCGCTGCTAAAGCAGGCGCCATGCCGATGCGGCCGCGGAAATCAATGCCGGTTTACGCCAAAGAGGGAAACCAAGGTTTCCCTCCTTGAACCTCCTTTCCTTCTGGCGCGCTGTGCGCGCTTCGCCGCCCGTGAGTAGAGCAACTCACCGCCACCGTAATGGAAGGCCCGGCATCAGTGTGGTTTGAAGTTCTTCAGAGCGGTGGAGCGAGCGCGAGCGAGCCGAAGGAAAAGAGGTCTCGGAGTGAAACCATTGGTTTACCACTGAGTTGTTCACCGGGGAGTTTAACGCGTCCCTTTGGGACGCGTTAGAGCTTCTTCAGCTCCGCCAGCAGCTCCACGCTTTCGGGGATGGTGCCCTGCGCGTACTCCTTCGACCAGCGGATCTTGCCTTCGCCGTCGACGATGAACGCCGAGCGCTTGTCCATGCCGCGCTCATTGTTGAATACGTCGTACGCCTGACCGATCGCGCCGTGAGGCCAGTAATCGGAGAGCAGGGGGAACGGAATGCCGCCGAGTTGCTCGGCCCATACTTTCAGGCTGGGAACGGTGTCGGCGCTGATCTGGAGGATCTCGACGTTCAGCTTCTTGAATTCTTCGAGGTTCGCACGGAACCCCTGGACTTGATTCTTTCAGCCACCGGTGAAAGCGAAAGGCAGGAACGAGACGACGGTGGGCCGTCCGCGGAAGCTGGCGAGCGAGACTTTCTCGCCGTTGTGCGAGGCGAGCGTGAAGTCGGGCGCCGTGGTGCCGGGTTGAAGTGCCATGTAGAAGTTCTCCTTACGTGAGACGGCAAAGCCGTTACCGGAGAATACGACAAACCGCCGCGATTTGCCCACAGGCGCCGGCGCGCCTAGACTGGCCTGTCCCCACCCATGAGGAGATCGGTCATGACGTCATACCGTATGAACGGCTGCTCGACTTGCCTGGGACTGCTGCTCGCGCTCGTCGCGCTGCCGGCGTCCGCGGGCACCGCGCGCGTCTACGTGACCAACAGCGCGGGCGACAACGTGCACGTAATCGATCCCGCGACGAACAAGGTCGTCCAGGTCATCAAGGGGATCGAAGCGGCGCACGGCGTCGGTTTCTCGCCCGACGGCAAACGCGTCTATCTCAGCAACGAAGCCGATGCGACGCTCGACGTCGTCGAGCAGTCGACCGGCAGGATACTGAAGAAGATCGCGCTGAGCGGGCGCCCGAACAACCTCGCAGTGACCAAAGACGGCAAGCGGGTCGTCGTCGCGATCACCGAGCCCGGCGGGCTCGACATCGTCGACGTGACCGCGCAAAAGCTGAGCAAGACCGTGCCGATGAACAGCCGCATGCACAACACCTACGTGACGCCCGACGGCAGATACGCGGTGTCCGGGTCGGTGCGCGGCAAGTTCCTGAACGTGGTCGACCTGGCGACCGAGCAGACCGCGTGGGAGATTCCCTTCGACGGCGGCGTGCGCCCGATGGCGATCGAAGCGAAGCCCGACGGCTCCACCGGGCGCATCTTCGCCCAGCTTTCCAACCTGCACGGTTTCGCGGTGGTGGATTTCGATACACACAAGGAAGTCATGCGGATCAAATTTCCCGATGAGCCGAACGGCTACGGCGCCGTGGAAGGCCGCGTCGGTGCGGGCGTGCCTTCGCACGGCATCGGCATCGCCCCCGACGGAAAGACCCTGTGGGCGAACAGCCACGTTGCCAACGGCGTATTCGTCTACGCGCTTCCGGACCTGAAGCTGCTCGGGCACGCGGCGCTGCCCGACCTGCGCCTTCCCGGACGCGAGCCGATCGGCGCGATTCCCGACTGGCTCACGTTCTCGCCCGACAGCAAAACCGTTTACGTCGGCAACTCGACTTTCAACTCGGTCACTGCGATCGACGTCGCGACGAGGAAAGCGGTGGCGACGATTCCGGTCGGGCAGGTGCCCAAGCGGATGAACACGCTGGTCATGCGCTGACGGGTCGTCGGCCTGGCGCAAGCCAGGCCCGTTTTCGGACGCTTTGAATTCAAAATGGATTCCGGATCGAGCCGCTCCGGCTCGTCCGGAACGACGCTGGAACAGGGCGGCGTTATTTGCCGGACGCTGCCGGGCCGTTGACCCACCGCTCCAGGATCTTCCACTCCGGGTCGTCCCTGCTCTCGAACTGGCGGCCGCCCGAGTGGTAGGCGTAGCCGCCGGACTGCGGTGCGAGCGGCCGCATCAGCAGCAGGCTCGCGTCGGTCTTGCCCGGTACGACCAGGTGCGAGACGACCTCGAAGTTCCTGCGCGACTGCGCCTCGGTCCAGAAGGTGCTGCCCGGCTCGAGCTTCTCGAGCCTGAACGCGTTGTTGCTGTCGGAGTGGCAGACGTAGCAGCGCACGTGATCGGGGCGCTTCTTCAGGAATACCGGCTCGACGCGCGCCTTGAAGAATTCGTAGTCGAGGCTCTGCTCGCCTGCGTGCGCCCCTGCCGACAGCAGCGTTGCCGCCGCCAATGCCCTTGCCAGACGATGAGACATGGTCCCCTCCTGAAGTCCGACGGCTTGCCGCACAACTGCTTTCGGGTCTTTTAGCACAGGCGCCCGGCGCCGGCCATGCGAGCGCGCCGAGTCCCGCAATTAGCCGGTGCAGTCGGGCGCAAACCGCACGCGCGACAGGCCCCTAAGCCGCGAATAAGGGCAAATTACCGCTTCATCTCCGGCCACCGCTCGGTGCGATCCCCGCCGAGAATACGCCTCGTATCCGAGGACCGGGACCGGCAGACAAAAAAACACGTACCAACCTGCCGGCGTTCTTTGAACGAAGAAAAAGCGAGCACGTAACGTGTATACGCGAATAAGCAGGGAAGGGGGCCGCGACGCCGGCCGATTCGTGCAGCGCTGGGGCATCCTGCTCATTGCAGGCGTGCTGCTTTGCGGCGCATGGTCGTATCTGATCGTGTCGTTCAGCGAGCAGAAGCAGCGCCTGCTCGACGAACGCCAGCGCGAGCTCACACAGCTCAACAGCGCGGTCGCATTCCAGAGCGCAGGGCTGCTCAAGCTCGCCGAGACCCACCTGCGCACGCTCGACCGCTTTCTCCAGGCGAACCCGCGCACCAATCCGAGGACCGACCCGCACTTCGTCGCGCTGGCGGACATGCTGCGCAAGTCGTCCAACGGGCTGATCGAGCTGCGGATGGTGTCGGTCGAGGGCAAGCTCTTCTACATCCCAC
This sequence comes from Betaproteobacteria bacterium, assembly GCA_028292065.1. Taxonomy (GTDB): domain Bacteria; phylum Pseudomonadota; class Gammaproteobacteria; order Burkholderiales; family SG8-41; genus JAQGMV01. Next base: position 6,941 of record JAQGNC010000189.1, on the reverse strand, counting down.
CGCCTGAAGGCAAATCGTCCGGGGACGTGAGCGACAAAGCGTACTTCAGGGCCCAATTCGCAGCCGCCGGCCGGAATCTCTATCTCGGAGAGCCGGTGCTCAGCCGTGTCAGCGGCAAGTGGGGCATACCGATATCGTGGCGCCTCGAAGCGCCGGTGTCGGGCATGCTCGTCATGTTCGCCGGGATCGAGCTCGAGCACCTGTTCGGCGTCTACGACAAGCTCAGGTTGAAACCCGCCGCCACGATCACGCTCATCAGCGACAAAGGCATCGTGCTCTCACGCTCGCCGCTCGACCCCGCCGTGATCGGCAAGAACGTCTCCGCCACGTCCGGTTTTGCCCGTGAATACGGCGCGAAACCCCGCGGCGCCTTCATTTCCGACGGCGCGCTCAGCGAAGGCGTCTCGCGCGTGGTCAGCTACGAGCGGCTACGGGACTATCCGGTGACAGTGCTCGTCACCGAAGACGTGCAGGAAGTGCTCGCGCCGTATCACGAGCGGCGCAATCTCACCCTCACGATCAGCGCCGGGGTCACCGTCGCGCTGCTGCTGCTCGCGTTTTTCCTGCAGCGTTTCCTGCGCACGGTCAACGCCGCGCAGAAAGACCTCGAGCTCGCGGCGAGGATAGACAGTCTCACCGGAACGCTGAGCCGCAGGAGCTTTCTCGACATCGGCGCGCGCGAATTCAGCCGAGCGCATCGCTACGAGCGGCCGACGGTCGTCCTGGCGCTCGATATCGACCACTTCAAGAAGGTGAACGACACTTACGGCCACGCCAAAGGCGACGCGGTTCTGCGCGAGTGCACCGCCGCGTGGCTCACGGTGCTGCGCGAGCAGGATTTTCTCGGGCGCCTGGGCGGTGAGGAATTCTCCGCGATCCTTCCGGAGACGGGTCTCGACGGCGCGTGGCGCGTCGCCGACCGCTTGCGCCAGGTGACCGCGAAGCTGCGTTTCGCGGGCGAGTATGCGGAATTCGGCGTGACCGTCAGCATCGGCATGGCGACGATCACCGCCGCCGACCATCAGCTCTCGCACGTCATGGAGCGCGCCGACAAAGCGCTGTATCTGGCGAAGAAGCAGGGGCGCAATCGCGTCGAGACCGTCGAGCCGCCGGCAGTGCTCGTGATGCCCGAGATGGCGCTTGCCTGGGCCGGAGGTACCGCGTAATCGCCGTGATGTCGACCACGCCCTTACAGCGCACCCGCAATGCATGGAACCCACACCGCACCCGGTGCCGGCACCGGCACGCTCCGACTCCGCCGTAACACGGTTCGGCGGTGCCGCCGCGCGGCGGGCGCCTAGCCGCTGGCCATCCTCTGCACCTGCGCCCGGGTCCACGCCGGGACGCAGGTCTCGACGAAATCGTAGGCGTGCTGCTGCAGGTAGCGGCGGCGGTGCAGCAGGACGCTGGTGGTGGAGGGGGCGAACAGGTTACCTGCGGGAATCGCGCGCAGGCGCGGGTCACGCTCCGGGTCGTAAGTCACTTCCGACAACACCGCGATGCCGAGCCCCTGCTCCACGCACGTCTTGATGACGTCGGCGTCGATCGCGCTCACGAAAAGGGTCGGCGTCAGGCCTTCGCGCTCGAAAGCGCGCATGAGCTCGCGCCGGCCGGTGAACTGCGGCTCGTAGGTGACGAGCGGGTAACGCGCGAGCGCTTTCAAGGTGAGGCGCTTGCGCTGGAGCAGCGGGTGCCCGCGAGGCACGATGACCACGCGCTTCATCTTGCGATACGGCAGCGCCAGCAGGTCCTTCACGTTGTCCCCTGTGCCCGTGGTCACGCCGATGTCGGCCTCGCCCGAGGCGACCAGCGCGGCAATCTGTGCGGGGTCGCCGTGCCGCAGGTTGATGCGCACGGTCGGGTGCCGCCGAGCGTATCGCTTCAGTATGTCCGGCAGCACGTAGCGCGCCTGCGTGTGCGTCGTGGCGATCACGAGCGTGCGTGACGCCGGGCGCCTGCGCTCGCGCCCGACCGAGTGGATGTTGTCGATCTCGTCGAGCGCCCGGTTCGCGAGCTCGACGATGCGCGCGCCTTCTTCGGTCAGCGCCGACAGGCGCCCGCGCGAGCGCACGAAGATCGGCACGCCGAGCTCGTCTTCGAGCAGCCTGACCTGCTTGCTGATCCCGGGCTGCGCGGTGTGCAACGCGGCCGCCACGGTCGAGATGTTCAGGTCGCGGCGAACGATCTCGCTGATGTAGCGCAGCTGGCGCAGGTTCATGCCTATTCCATCGGGTTCTACGGTATGCCATTTTAATCGTTCCAGGCATAGCTGCGGGCTGTTAGCCTTGCGTCCCGACTGGAGGTTCCATGGACTACTCTCGATACAAGCATCTGAAGATCGAGCGCCGCGACCGCATCCTCACGCTGACGCTCGACCGTCCGCCGATGAACCCGATCCATTTCGACCTGCACACCGAGCTGTCGCGGATTTTCCACGACCTGCAGGTCGATCACGAGACCGACGTGGTGATCTTCACCGGTTCGGGCGAAGTGTTCTCGGCCGGCGGCGACATCCCGATGATGCAGAAGCGGATCGACGAGCCCGAGCTCTTCAACCGCAAGAATCTCGAGATGAAGCAGATGATCTTCGGACTGCTCGACCTCGAGAAACCGGTGATCGCACGGATCAACGGCGACTGCATCGGCCTCGGCGCCACCCTCGCGCTGCTGTGCGACATCCTGATCGCGGTCGACGACGCGCGCTTCGGCGACCCGCACGTGAAGATGGGTTACGTCGCCGGCGACGGCGGGGCGGTGATCTGGCCCCAGCTCATCGGTTTCGCCAGGGCCAAGGAATACCTGCTCACCGGCGACATGCTCGACGCGAAAGAAGCCGAGCGCATCGGCCTCATCAACCACGCCGTCCCGCGCGACCAGCTCGACGCCAAAGTCAATGCACTCGCGGAAAAGCTCGCGCGCGGCTCGAAAAAAGCGATCAAGTGGACCAAGACGTGCATGAATATCCCGCTGCGCCAGCTCGCGCATTCGATCATGGACGCATCGCTCGCGTACGAAGCGATCACCAACATGGGCCCCGACCACCAGGAAGCGGTCACCGCGTTCGTCGAAAAACGTAAACCCCGCTTCACCGGACCCTGAACATGGCTCAAGCGTTATCGCACCTGCGAGTGCTCGATCTGTCGCGCGTGCTCGCAGGACCTTTTCTCGCCCAGAACCTCGCCGATTTCGGCGCCGACGTGATCAAGGTCGAGCGGCCCCACCACGGCGACGAGACGCGCACCTTTCCGCCGTACCTCAAGGACGACGCGGGAAACGATACTGACGATTCGGCTTATTTCATGTCGATCAACCGCGGCAAACGCTCGATCACGATCGACATCTCCAAGCCGCGCGGGCAGGCGCTCGTCAGGCAGCTCGCGGCGCAGTGCGACGTGCTCATCGAGAATTACAAGGTCGGCGACCTCGCGCGCTACGGCCTCGCCTACGACGACATCCGCAAGGTCAATCCGAAGATCGTCTACTGCTCCATCACCGGTTTCGGCCAGACCGGGCCTTACCGCAACCGTCCCGGTTACGACTACATCTTCCAGGCGATGAGCGGCCTCATGAGCATCACCGGCGGGCCTGACGAGCTTCCCGGCGGCGGCCCCGCCAAGGTGGGGCTCGCGATCTGCGACGTGATCACCGGGATCTACTCGAGCTTCGCCGTGATGACCGCGCTCGCGTATCGCGACCGCACGGGCGAAGGGCAGCACATCGACATGTCGCTCCTCGACGTGACGATCGCCGCGATCTCCCACATCAACATGAACTATCTCGTCGGGGGCATCGTTCCGAAGCGCATGGGAACCGGACACCCGAGCATCGTGCCCTACCAGATGTTCGAGGCGCAGGACGGGCAGATGGTCGTCGCGGTCGGCAACGACACCCAGTTCGCGAAGCTCTGCCGCGCGCTCGGGCTCGTCGGAGTCGCCGAGGATGAGCGCTTCAGGACCAACCCCAGTCGGGTGAAAAATCGCGAAGCGCTGGTGCCGCAGCTCGCCGCCGCGTTCGCGCAGCAGCCGATCGCCTATTGGATCGACACGCTGACAGGGCAGGGCGTGCCGTGCGGGCCGCTCAACAGCATTCCGCAGGTGTTCGAGGACCCCCATGTCGCGGCGCGCGGCACGCGTGTCGAAGTGCCGCATCCGCGAGCGGGCTCGGTATCGATGCTCGCCAATCCGGCGCGCCTCTCGGCGACGCCGCCGTCGTACGACCGGGCGCCGCCGCGCCTCGGCGAGCACACCGACGAAGTGCTGAGCGAGCTGCTCGGGTTGAGCGGCGCTGAAATCGCCGCGCTGCGTGACGCCGAAATCGTGTGAAGGAGGAGAAGTGATGAACGAGCTCATATTACTCGTGCCGGAAGCCCCGGCGCCCGACGCGCCAGCCGCGGTCATCGAAGAGCGCGGACTGCTGCACGCCGAGCTGCGCCTCGGCATCCTGGACAACAGCAAAGCCAACGCCGATCACCTGCTGCGCATGGTGGCGGAGCGGGTGCGCGCGGACTATGCGGTCAAGTCGCTCCTGACCCTGCGCAAATCGAGTGTCGCGATGGCGGCCAGACCCGAAGTGATCGAGCAGCTCGCCAATGACTGCGACCTCGTCTTCAGCGCCATGGCCGATTGAGGCTCGTGTACGTCGTGGAGTGTCCACGACATGTGCGAGCTGCGTAAGCGCGGCGTGGCGGCGGCGGTGATCGTCTCCGAAGCTTTCATCGGCCTCGCGAAAACCCAGGCGCGGGTGTTCGGCGTTCCCGACCTGCCGCTCATCGTGATCCCGCATCCGCTCGGGGGGCTCGACATGGACGCGGTGAAATCGCGCGTCGAAGTCGCGGCGCCGCAGGCGCTGAAGCTGGTGGAGAAGCTGCTGACATGAGCCGGCTCGACGAATTCCTGAACGAGGCGAAATCGACGGTGCGCGTCGCCGACGACCACGTGGCGGTCCAGCGCCTTTTCCTCGAGCGCGGCTGGAGCGACGGTTTGCCGATCGTGCCGCCGACCGCCGCACGCGTCGAAGCGATGCTCGCTTACTGCGACCGTCCGGCGAATGCGGCGATCGCGGCGATGGCGCCGCGATACGGCGCAGTCACGCCGATCCGCGTCGCGATCAACGCGGTGATGGCGGGATGCGAACCGGAGTTCTTCCCGGTCGTGCTCGCCGCGGCCGAAGCGATGTGCGATCCCGCGTTCAACCTGTACGCCTGCCAGGCGACCACGCACCCGGTCGCGCCGCTCGTCATCGTGAACGGCCCGATCGCACGCGAGATCGGCATGAACGCCCGCGTCAACGCGTTCGGGCCCGGCAATCTCGCGAACGCGACGATCGGGCGCGCCATTCGACTCGCCCTGATCAACATCGGCGGCGGCATCCCGGGCGCGGGCGACATGGCGACTCACGGCGCGCCGTCGAAGTACAGCTTCTGCGTCGCCGAGAACGAGGACGAGAATCCCTGGCAGCCGCTGCACGTCGAGCGCGGCTACGCGCGCGGCGCGACGACCGTGACCGTGATCGCGACCGAGCCGCCGCACAACGTCAACGATCACTCGAGCACCACCGCCGAAGGCATCCTCAAGCTCGTCGCCGGAACCATGCGAACGACAGGCAACAACGACATCTACAACTACCAGGACGGGACGTATCCGCAGCCGCTGCTCGTCTTCGGGCCCGAGCACGCGCAGACGGTGGCGAACGGGGGGCTCGACAAGCGCGACGTGCGCCAGTATCTCTTCGAGCACGCGCGCGTACCGCTCGGCGCATTCTCGGACGAGTACATCGAGCTGCGCTTTCGCCGCAAATACCCGGACGCGCCGCTCGACACCCTCATACCGATCTTCAAAAGACCCGAGGACCTGATGATCGCCGTCATCGGCGGTCCCGGGAAACACTCGGTGGTGATGCCGACGTTCGGCGCGACCCAGCCGATCACGCTGGCTTTGACGCGCGCCGACGGCACGCTCGCGCGCAGCGTCCTGGATTTCAAAAAAAGATCGTAACAACACGAGGAGCACCCGATGCGACCGGCAGCACCCCTAGCGGTATTGGCCCTATCCTGCGCGCTCGCGAACGTGGCGCCTGCGGCGCAGCCATCCGCCGACAGCTATCCGAACAAGCCGGTGCGCTGGGTCGTGACGTTCACGCCCGGGGCGTCGAACGACATCGTGGCGCGGCTCATCGCGGCGAAGCTCAGCGACGCCTTCGGGCAGCAGTTCATCGTGGACAACCGCGCAGGCGCGGGCGGCCTGATCGGCGCGGACACCGTCGCCAAGGGCGTCCCCGACGGCTACACGCTGCTCCTGACCAATCCCGCGCCGAACATCAACGCGCCGCTGCTCGTGAAGACCGCGCCTTACAAAGTCGAGGATTTCACTCCGGTGATCTTCTTCGGCTATACGCCGCTCATCATCGCGGCGTACCCGAACGTCGCGGTAAAGACCCCGAAGGAGCTCATCGCGTACGCGAAGGCGAACCCCGGCAAGCTCATCTGGGGTTCCTCGGGCAACGGCAGCAGCCTGCACATCGGGCTCGCGCTGCTGCAACACGCGACCGGAATCGACGTCGTGCACGTGCCTTACAAAGGCACCGCGCCGGCGCTGACCGATCTCGTCGGCGGCCAGATCCAGTTCATGCACACGACCAAAGTGTCGGCTGACGCCCAGATCAGGGCGGGCCGCGTGAAGGTGATCGGCATCGCCAGCGCGAAGCGCAGCGCCACCCTGCCGGACGTCCCCACGCTCGCCGAACAGGGCATCAAGGACGCCGAAGCGGTGACGTGGTTCGGCATGGCGGCGCCGCCCGGAATGCCGCGCGCGGTCGTGCAGAAACTCAATGCGGCCTCCAACAAGGTGCTCCAGATGCCCGACGTGAAGAAGCGCCTGGAAGAGGACGCCGTGGAAATACAGGGCGGCAGCCCCGAGCAGTTCGAAGCGTTCATCAGGCGCGAA
>JAQGNC010000187.1 GCA_028292065.1 Betaproteobacteria bacterium | reverse complement strand
TGCTGAGCGCGGAGGTCTCACTCGATCGATCGAAGATCGGCAGATGGAAGAGGCTCGTCGCCTCCTCCGGCGTTGCGAAAGGACGCAGGTTGACCTGCGGACCGAGCGCGGCGGCACCCGTCGTCTGAGGACCGGGCGGACGAACCGGGTCGGTGCGGCCCCACCGCGTCTGCGCCAGGTAGCGGAGGTTCTCGAGCGCGGCGGACTTCTCGGTCTCCGGGCGCACGACGTCGGGCCGTACCCAGCCGAGCGATCCGATCTCGTCGTCCGACGGCGGAGACGACAGCGCCGCGCGGACGCTGCCGATGAGCGATTCCGGCACGCGGCCGTGCGACGCGATCGTCACGCGCATGCCGAACAAGCGGTCGGCGTGCGCCATCAATTGCTCGTAGACGTGCCGGCCGCGCTGCACGTACGATGTGCCTTGCGCGGTCGTCGAGAAATTGCCGACGTCGCCGGCGCGGTACATCTCCGAGGTGACCACGCCGTCGGTGCGCACCTGCTCGCCCTGCTTGGCAATGCGCTCGAGGTCCTGGCCGTACAGCGTGAACCACCTCGCGGCGACCGACATGCTGTCCAGACCGCTCGAGCGCTCGAGACGTGTCGGCGTGAGCTCGATGCGCACCGCGGCGGGCCGTGTGACCGCGGCGAGATTCTCGATCAGCACCAGCCACGGATCCAGACCGCGATTGGCCCAGAAGCGGTGCGGCACGTACTGCACCGAAAGCTGCTGCGACCACGGCCATCGATCTTCGAACTTGCGCAGCTCGACCAGGTCGATGTCGCTGTCCTGGATGCCGCCCTGCCGGAAGCACGCGTGCTCGAGCTCGGTCGCCTCGAGCCACTTCGGCTGTCCGTAGCCGAACATCCCGCTTCTCGGAAACGACGCAGCCGCATGCCTGACGAAGTCATCCGCGTCCAGGGCCGCCTTGTCCGCCGCGTCGTGGGCCGATCGACACAGCACGTTGATCCGCACACGCGCGGCGACCGAGACGCCTTCCGGAAGCGCCATGAGCTGCAGCGCAATCGCGCGCTGCGCCGGGGCGTCGCTGTGGAGCTCCAGAAGGTACTGCTGAAACCGGTCGAGCGTTTGCCGGGCGAGCGTCCCGCGCGCATCCGAGTACTCCTGAGCCAAGACCGGCAGCGACGGGATCTCGAAGCCGGTGACCGCGCAATACTTGAGCGTCGCGGGAACCGGCAGATAGTCCAGATAGGGCAGTTTCCTGGTACTGCCCTGAACGCACGGGCTCAGCATGGTTGCCCCCCGCTATACGAGCGTCAGATGGCGAAGTGCCTGTAGACCTTCCACGGCGGCAGCGGGTCCTCGAGAAACGGTGACGGCACGCCGAACTGACGCATCACTTCCGCCTGCTGCTTCGCCTGCGCGAGCTGCATGTCGAACGTGTAGTTCCCCATGCGGCGGTACTGCATCTGCAGCAGCTCCTGCTGCTCCTTCGCCGCCTGCGGATGCGCGTTGATCATCTGCACTTCGGCGTCCTGCTGGATCTGGTTCTGACCCTGCGGCAACTGGCTCAGCGTCTGCAGAGCGGGCCGCCGCGCGAACAGCTTCTGCATCTCACGCTCGACGAACCCATGCACCTCTCGCAACGCGCCCATGGTCATGAACGCCTGCAAGTCGGCGAGATCGAGCGCGCGGGCGTCGACCCCGCACAGCAGCTTCGGGATCTCCGGCATGTAGCTCGGGCCGGTGAGCCAGCTCGTCCACGCCGAGCTCTGCCGGCGCGAGTCGTTGGCGAGCTGCTGCTGCAGCCTGATCGACTCCGCCAGCGGCTGCGCGTCCTGCGGAAAAATCCACGCGAGCTCCTGGGGCAACACGCCCTGACGCTGCCAGCCTTCGACGTCAGTCCACTGCAGCGCCTCGACAGCCGCCTCGAAGCCGCGCTGGCGCAGGAGCTGCTGAATCGGCTTCGGCACCCGGCCGAACGCCTGGGAATCGAGCGACTGTAATCGTGCGTACCATACGAGCAGGCGCTTCCATGGCAGCGTCTGCAGTGCTTTTTCCTGGCGGCTCTGGCCCGCCACGATCGCCAGCGACTGCAGGCTGAATTCGATTTCTTCGTCGATGTCGGCGCTGAAGATTCGAATGGTGCGCTCGCCTGCGGACGCGGATGCCGTCGCCGTGCCGGCGCGCGCACCGGTCTGGCTGCTCAAACGTGGGATGTGTTTCGGATTTCCGGCGGCGACGTCACCCGCATCCCAGACGAAGTCGTAGTACTCCCCCGGGGACTGGCGGCTGAGGACGGTGATCTCGGAAGCGCCGTCGACACGCTGAAACAGGTAAATCGTAAAGACGCCGGTGGCAGGATCGACGCTCCCGCTGACATGCGCATACGCTTCCTGAAAGTACTCGCGCACCCATTCGGTCGGCAGGCGCGCCAGGGCAGAGCCACCGGTCGGGTGCGCTTCGTGCTGCCAGGCTTCGCGTGGAATAGTCTGAAACACCGCCCACTTGTCCATGCGCTGCGCTCCCATGGCTGGTGTGGATCCTGGTGCTATGGCGCTCCTGGCACTCGACGCTCACACGCCTCGTAATCACGCCGGTAACGGTCTACCGCAGGATCGCACTGCGCCTTGCAGCGTCGGCCGCAACGCTGTCGCGGATCAACTGCACGAGGCGCAGCCGTTCCTCGATGGGAATCTAAACGATTTCCGCAATGCCGCCATCGACCATGTGGCCGGCCCGGCACCGTTCTCGAGTTGCACGCCAGGGCGGGCCCCGACTCTCGCGCGGTCGCGCAAGCCGGCCCCCCTCACCCCGCCTTCGCCTGCTCCATCGCCTTCAGCAGCACTTCGGCGCCTTGCGCGCCGGATACGCCGATCTTCTGGTTGAAGATGAAGAACGGGACGCCGCCGATGCCGGCTTCGCGGGCTTCGAGGTCGGCCTGGCGCACCAGGTCGCGATCGGTGTCGCTCGCGAGGTATTCCGCGGCGGCGTCACGGTCGAGACCCGCGTCGGCAGCGATATCGGCGAGCGTGGCGACGTCGGTCAGATCGCGGCCGTCGATAAAGTACGCCTTGAACAACGCTTCGGAGACGGCGTTCTGGCGGCCGAGCCGGTCGGCGTACGTGAGCAGCCGGTGGGCGTCGAGCGTGTTCGGCTGCACCGTGATGTTCTCGAACGCGAAAGGCAGGCCGACCTCGCGGCCGACGCCGGCGACTCGATCGTAGACTTCGGGGCCGCGGCCGGGGCCCCACTTGCGCTCGATGTATTCCTTGCGCGGCACGCCGGTCGGCGGCAGGTCGGGGTTCAGTTGAAAAGGCAGCCAGCGCACGGCCGGCTTGGGCTCATCGGGGTGCTTCGCGCTCCAGGCCGCGAGTGCGGCTTCGAGGCGGCGCTTGCCGATGTAGCACCAGGGTCAAACCACGTCGGATACGACGTCGATGCGAATAGGCGTGTTGCTCAGCGGCTCGCTCATGTCCATCTCCAGTCTTTGTAAGCTTCACGCAGTTTAGCTTTCATCATCTTGCCCGTCGACGTGCGGGGAATCTCGGCGACGAACACATACGCCGCCGGCCGCGCATAAGCCGCGAACGATGAGAGGTGCGCGTGCAGCGCTTCGCTCGTCACCGACGCGCCTTCTTTCGCGACGACCACCGCCAGCGGGCGCTCGCCCCATTTCGGATGCGGCACGGCGATGACCGCCGCTTCCTGCACCGCCGGGTGCGCGGCGAGCGCGTTCTCCAGATCGATCGAGCTGATCCATTCGCCGCCGGACTTGACCAGGTCCTTGATGCGATCGGTGATCTTCACGTAACCCGCCGCGTCGATGGTCGCGATGTCGCCGGTGCGAAACCATCCGTCCGCGCTCCATTGCTCGCCGCTCCCGGGCTCGTCGTGATAGCTCGCTGCAACCCACGGGCCTCGCACTTCGAGCTCGCCCATCGTGTCGCCGTCCCACGGCACTTCGCGCCCGTCGGCAAGCGCACGCACCTCGAAGAACGGCAGCGGCACGCCCGCTTTGGCACGCCGCGCGTACGACGCGTCGCTCGCATCGTCGTCATCCGCCATTTCGCGTTTCGTAAAGTTGAACAACCCCACCGGCGAAGTCTCGGTCATACCCCAACCCGGTATGACGCGAACGCCGTGACGGTCGAGCCCGCGGATCAGGGCTTCGGGACACGCAGCGCCGCCGACGATCATCCGCATCCCCGGCACGAGCCGCCAGCGCTGCGGCTCGCGGTCGAGCGCCTGCTGTATGCCGTGCCACAGGGTCGGCACCCCGGCGGTCACGTTCACCTGCTCCGCCTCATACAGATCGAGAAGGCTCACCGCGTCGAGATGCGGGCCGGGCATGACCAGCTTCGCCCCCACCATGAGCGCGGTGAAAGGCAGGCCCCATGCATTGACGTGAAACATCGGCACGACCGGCGTCACGGTGTCGCGATTGCTGAGCCCAAGATAATCGGCCATCGCCGTGGCGAGCGAGTGCAGCACGATCGAGCGATGGCTGTAGACGACGCCTTTGGGACGTCCCGTCGTCCCCGACGTGTAGCACATGCCTGCGGGGTCGTTCTCTTCGAGCTCCGGGGGCACAAAGGGGAAGCGCTCGGCGAGCAGCTTTTCGTAATCGTCACCGGCTGACACCGCCGCGCCCGAGAGCGGCACCACGATCACGTGCTCGAACGCGGCCTGCTCGCGAAACTTCTCGAAGAGCGGCAGCAGCACGTCGTCGACGATGAGGAAGCGGTCGCCCGCGTGCCTGGCGATATAGGCGATGTCGTCCGGGTGCAGGCGCAGGTTGAGCGTGTGCAGCACGCCGCCCGCGCACGGCACCGCGAGATACGCTTCGAGATGCGCGTAGTGGTTCCACATCAGCGTCGCGACTCGATCGCCTTTCTTCAGGCCGAGGCGCTGCAGCGCCCCGGCGAGCGCTATGGCACGCGCATGGAAGTCACGGTAGGTGTGGCGGTGCAGCGATTTGTCGGGCAGGCGCGAAACGATTTCGGACGTGCCGAAAAGCCGAGCCGCGCGGTCGAGCACGTGGGTCAGCGTCAGCGGGAAGTGCATCATCGTCGATTCGATCATGTCATCCTCCTCACCCGACAAGACCACACGATCTTACCTGAAGCGCCCGCCGCGCTTCAGGCGCCTTCAGTGCCGCACGCGCGGAATTTTCTGTGCATCCATATAGCGCAGCGTCTCGGGGTTCTTGCAGTCGGTGCCGCGACTGCGGTTGCACTCGCGTTCGAGCTCGGCGAGCTTCTGCTGCCTGGCGTCCTCGAGACGCTTCGCACGTTCGCGGGCTGCGTCCTGGTGGCTCTCCCGGTCGGGGATATAACGCTGGGATGCGGCATACGACGGGTCCCACGCAGCGCCGCCGCGGCCGCCGTTCGCCGGGCTGATGTCTATCCTGCTCGCTTCCTTGCCGCTGATCGGCGGAGTCTGCGAGTAAGTGACGTTACCTTTCTCGTCGACGTGCTTGTAGGCTTTGCTCTCGGCCGCGGAGGCAGGCACGCAGGCGCACGCCAGTGCGCACACGACCGCGACCCTCGCGAAGATCGGCATCCCAGCGTCGATCAGCACGAAACGGCGCGTCCGTATCGCGCGCGCTCGAGGCGGCACAATTCGGCTTTGTCGCGGGCAAGCTGCTGCTGCGCCAGACGCGAGGCCTGCAGCTCTTCGGTTTTCCGCCGTGCGTCGTCCTGGTATCGAGCCCGGCGCTCGCGCTCCATCGCGGACTGGTTGTCGCGCTCGAGCGAGCGCTGGTCGCGTTCGAGCCTATACAGCGCGGTCTCGCGTTCGCGGCGCTGGCGCTCCTCGGCTCTTGCAGCGTTCTGCTGGCGCTCCAGCTGCAACTGCTCCGCCTGTGCGCGGGCGCTCTCCTCGACAGCTTTCGCCACTGCGATCGCCTTTTGGGCCTCGACGCGCGCACGCGCCTCGGCCTTGCTCTTGTTGAAGGCGTAACCGCCGTAGCTCACTCCGATCACCAGGACGAGCACCAGCACGCTGGTCCTCGTCCAGAATGGCGTCGCCGCGACCGGTGCTTCGGACTGCGCCTGCAGACGCCGGTCGTAGACTGCGCGCTTTTGCCGATTGGAGAGCGTGAGAAACGCCTCCTTGACGGCAGTGCAGCGCACTGCGGCGTCGCTTTCGCTGCGGCCGCGAACCCCATCGGGGCCCCACAGCTCGGACAGACGGTCGTAGGCAGCGCGTATGACTTCCACCGAGGCGGTCTCACTCACCTCGAGGATGTCGTACAGGGTCTTTTCTGCCATTCGCCTGCCCCCTGCAGGTCAACAGCCATCAAAAAGCCGCGGCCGTGCGTGCGCACCCCGGCAACTATTTTTGGAAAGTCGATTCCATAACGGCGGGACGACAGCGATCTTGAGCGCAGTTCGATCCCGCCCGGAGGCGTTCGATTCGCCGCGCGCTCAGCCCCTCAGCAGCCCGAGATCGAGCGCGCCGTCGAAGAGCTTCGGCGCCGCCTGCAGGAAAGCGTCCGCGCGCTGCTTCGTCCAGCCGCCGAATTCGACGTTGCGGCGGAACTTGTCTTCGATCTCGTCGCGCGAGAGCGGCTCGTGCGCCCCGCCGCGGATGTGCGGCTGGCGCTCTTCAAAGACGGTGCCGTCCTTGAGCGTCATCCGGACGTGGCCGGTGTACGCCTTCGGATACGGATTGTTCGGGTCGACGACATAGCGCACCTTTCCCGCGAGCGCGAGGATGCGCGGGTCGCGCACCGTTTCTTCGGTAAACGCCGCGAGGCCCGCGCCGCCGGTGATGAACGCGACCGCCACGTTGAAAGGCGCGCTGAACTTCGCGCCGTATTCGGTGGCCGGTTTCTGCTTGGCTTCGAGCGGGTCCCACAGGCGGTGCACGTAACCTTCGGCGGTCTCGCACAACACGTCGGCGATGTCGTCGGGGTTGATGCCTTTCTTCGCGAGGCGCAGCGCACAGTCGATGTACGGCTGGTTCATCGTTCCGGTCGCGTACGGCTTGAAGGTGATCGCCTCCATGTACCACTTGCGGCCGAAACCCTCGAACAGCACGGCGTAATTGCCTTCGAGCGAGTGCGCGAAACCGTGGAAGAGGCCGTGCGTGCCTTCGAACACGGTGCGCGGGCCGAGAAAACCCTGCTCGCCGAAGCGCGCGGCCTGAACGCCCGCTTGTGCCGCCCATCCCGCGTGGAGCCGTTTCGTCCACGCGCCTTCGGCGAGATATTCGATGATCCCGCTCGAGAGGCTGCCGGCGATCCCGAGCGCGTCCACGGTCTTGCGGCGATCGAGCCCCATTGCGACCGACGCGCCGAGCGTCGCGCCCATCGTGCCGAGGACGCTCGTCGGGTGAAAGCCGGATTTGTGTATCGCCTTGGGAATGACCATCGACAAGCGGCACAGGGTCTCGATGCCGGTCACCAGCCCTGCGAGCGCCGAGCGGCCGTCGCGCGAAAAGCGCTCGCATACCGCGAGCACCGCCGGCGCGACCACCGCGCTGCTGTGCACCGGGCCGCCTTCGAACGTGTCGTCGAAATCCTCGCCGTGCGCGGCAGTGCCGTTGATCAGCGCAGCCTGCTCGGGGCCGTACGTCGTTTCATGACCGATTGCGGTGCAACTGCCGGCGGCGTCGATGCCGCTCGTGATCGCCCTCACGTAATCGGTTCGACGCGCGGCGACGCACAACCCCACCACGTCGATCAGCAGGTCTTCGGTGCGGCGGCGCACGCTTTGCGGGATATCGCCCGCCGCCACTGCAGCGGCCTGCTCGGCGAGCCTCTCCGCGATAGCCGTCGGCGGCAGCGTTACTTTCGATCCCATCAGTTTCCCCTTTACTGTAGCGCAGGCGCCCTCGCCTGCAGCCGGAACGCACCGATCAGCTCAACTCGTATCCCGCGTCGAGCAGCAGCGGCCTCGAAACAACGGTAGCGCAGGCGCCCTCGCCTGCATCCAAACGCAGCGATCAGCTCAACTCGTATCCCGCGTCGACCAGCAGCGACCTCGAAGACGCCGCGCCGAAGCGCGCGATGAAATCCTTCGCAATCTCGGCTTGCGGCGCTTTCGAAGCGAGCCCGACCGAATACACCGCTTTCATCTGAAACTCTTCGGGCAGCGGCCCGGCGTACGCCACGTTCTTGTTCGGCAGGATCTCGGTCACCTGCGTGATGCCGAGCTCACCCGTGCCCACGGTCTGCGCAAGCCATGCCATCGCGGCGTAGCCGTTGGGAAAGAACTGCAGGCGGTCGCGGACTTCATCGGCGACGCCGAGCTTGTCCAGCATCGACATGACGACCTTGCCCGCAGTCGCGACGGCGGGGTCGGGACACACGATGCGCGTCGCGGAGAGGAGGCGCGCGCGCAATGCGTCGGCCGCCGACACGTCCGGCACCGGCGTGCCGGCGCGCACCGCGACGCCGGTGCCGACCTTGCCGAGATCGAAGCGCGAGCCCGGCTGCACGAGCCCGGCGGCGATCAGTTCTTCGATCATCGGCTGAGTCAGCGTGATCACGTCCGCAGCCTCGCCCGCGGTGAATTTCTTCTTCATCGCACCGACGGCGCCGAAATCGGCTATGACCTCGTGACCCGTATCCCGCTTGAACGCATCGATGATGCGCTCGGTCACGGCCTGCGCCGCGCCGGCGCTCAGTATTCTCAGTGTCGCCAAAGCCGATATCTCCTCATGAATCCACAAGAGCAAAGCAGAAAGGGAAGGACGCCAGGGAAAAAGAAAGGACGCCAAGGGGTTCGTTCATACGACCTTCGCGTCCCTTGATCTTCCTTTGCGTCCTTCGCGTCCTTCGCGTTCAGGCTTTGGTCGTAGCCACCGCCGCAGCGACCGCGTCGCCCATCTGACTCGTCGTGGCCTCGCCGCCCAGGTCCGGCGTGAGCGATTTCGCTTCGACGATCACCCGCCCCATCGCACGCTGAATCAGCGCCGCCGCCTCGACCGCTTTGGGCTCGTCGTGTTTGTGGCCGAGCCACGCGAGCAGCATCTGGCCCGAGATGATCATCGCGTACGGATTGGCGAGCCCTTTGCCGGCGATGTCGGGGGCGGAGCCGTGCGTCGCCTGCGCCATCGCGCGCTCGGGCCCTGCGGACAGCCCCGGCGCAAGTCCGAGCCCGCCGACCAGGCCCGCGGCGGCGTCCGACAGGATGTCGCCGAAAGTGTTCGTCGTGACGATCACGTCGAACTGCTGCGGTTTCATCACGAGCTTCATCGCCATCGTGTCGACGAGCACTTCGTCGTAAGCGACGTCCGGGTATTCCTTCGCGAGCTTGCGGCACTCTTCGGCGAACATCCCGCACGCGAGCTTGAACACCGTGTCCTTGTGAACCGCGGTCAGCTTCTTGCGAGGGCGGGTGCGCGCGAGCTCGAAAGACGCGCGTGCGACTTTGCTCGACCCCTGGCGCGTGATCACGCGGATGCCGATCGTCATGTCCTCGGTGGGGCGGAACTCGCCGTTGCCCATGAACACGTTGCGGTCGGGGGGCATGCCTTCGTTGTTTTCGCGGACGATGATGAGATCGACGTCGTCGTAGATCGCGGGCAGGCCCGGCAGCGACTTGGCCGGACGGATGTTCGCGAAGAGGTCGTATTTCTTGCGCAGGATCGGATGCGGATTGATCGCGTTTGGCTTGCCTTTGGGGTAAGCCTGGTGGCCGATCGGCCCGAGCACCCAGCCGTCGAGCGTGTCGAGCTTCTCGAGCGTTCCGGGCGGCAGGGTGTAGCCGAGCGAGTCGTACGCGGTGCGCCCGATCGGCATCGGGTGCCAGTCGATCTCGAGCCCGCACTTCTGCGCCGCGGCGCGCATCACCTTGATGGTTTCGGGGACGACTTCGAGACCGATGTCATCGCCTTCGAGGATTCCGATTTTGAGTGCTCTGTTCACTTCGACTCCGTTGCTGTGTGCTTCTAAAGCTGAAAATTTGCGGTGATCGGCAGGAAGACGCAATGGAAGATCACCTGAGTGCGTCAAGCGCCGCGTGCCGTGCATACGCGGGATGACTTGCGCGCAAAGCACACGATGGCGGTCGGCGCGAATGCGGCTCGAAGGGCGCGACGATTCTAGCATGCAGGGGCACGGCGCCTTGCGCCTGCGGGCGACGCCGCAGCGGTTTATGATGCAGGTGAAACTCGCATTGCCCACACGCCTCCTCACGCCTCACTCCTCACGCCCGCATGAAACAACTCCACGCCGCGCGCCACGCGGTCGAAGCGCACCTGATCCGCGGCTTCCTGATGTCGCACGGGATCACTGCGGAAGTGCGCGGCGAATACCTCACCAGCGGCTGGGGCGAGCTGCCGACCGACGTGTGCTCGGTGTGGATCGCCGACGACACGCAGTTCACCGAGGCGGACGAGCTGCTGAAAGCCTTCCTGAGCGGCAGCCTCGCACGCCAGTACGGCGGCCAGGCCTGGACGTGCCCGGGATGCGGAGAAAAACTAGAGGGTCAGTTCACCGAGTGCTGGAGCTGCGGCCACGCGCGGCCGACGACGTAGATCGATCGACCCGAAGGCGCGCGAAGGAACGGAAAAGCCTTAACGCAAAGGACGCAAAGGACGCGAAGGAAAAACAAAAATAACTTTGCCGTTGCTTCGTTGGATCTTCCTTGGTTAATGCTTTTGATCTTCCTTCGCGTCCTTCGCGTCCTTCGCGTTAAAGCTTTAATCCCAGACGGTGGCGACCGCTTCGACTTCAGCTCGCCAGCTGCTTCATCACCCGATACAGCGCCGATTTCGCTTCGAAGCCGACGCCCGGCACGTCGGGCATCCGCACGTAGCTCTCCTCGACCGGCGTATCGTCCGCGAAGCCGCCGAAAGGCTGGAACACGTCCGGATACGATTCGTTGCCGCCGAGTGCGAGCCCCGCAGCGATGTTGAGCGACATCTGGTGCCCGCCGTGAGGGATGCAGCGCCGCGACGACCAGCCGTGTTCTTCCAGCATCTCGAGCGTGCGCAGGTATTCGACGAGCCCATACGACAACGCACAGTCGAACTGCAGCCAATCCCGATCGGGGCGCATGCCGCCGTGGCGTATGAGGTTGCGCGCGTCCTGCATCGAGAAGAGGTTCTCGCCGGTGGCCATCGGCCTCGTGTAGTGCACCGCGAGCTCCGCCTGCAGATCGAAGTCGAGCGGGTCGCCCGCTTCCTCGTACCAGAACAGGCCGTAAGGCTCGAGCGCTTTGGCGTACTCGACCGCAGTCTGGAGATCGAAGCGGCCGTTGGCATCGACGGCGACGCGATCGGCCGAGCCCACGACCTCGATCACCGCGTCGATGCGCCGCAGATCGTCGGCGAGTGATTCACCCCCGATCTTCAGCTTGACCACGCTATACCCGAGGTCGAGGTACTTGCGCATCTCGTCCTGCAGCGCGGTCACGTTCTTGCCCGGGTAATAGTAGCCGCCCGCCGCATACACGAACACTTTGTCGTCGGCCTGGCCGTTGTTGTAGCGATCGGCGAGCAGGCGGTAGAGCGGCTTGCCTTCGATCTTCGCCACCGCGTCCCATACCGCCATGTCGAGCACGCCGATCGCGACCGATCGCTCGCCGTGGCCGCCCGGTTTCTCGTTCGCCATCGCGGTCGCCCAGATGCGATGCGGGTCGAGATTGGCGCCATCGTGCGTGAGGAGCGAGGCGGGATCAGCCTGCATGATGCGCGGGATGAAGCGCTCGCCGAGCAGGCCCGCCTGCGCATAGCGGCCGTTCGAATTGAAACCGTATCCGACGACCCGCCTGCCGTCGCGCACGACGTCGGTGACCACCGCGACGAGGCTCGCGGTCATCTTGGAAAAGTCGATGTAGGCGTTGCGGATCGCCGAACCGATAGGCACAACCGTCGAACGGATAGCGGTGATTTTCATGGCTCGATGGGGACGCGCGGTGGTGGGCGGACGGGCGCGATCTTAGCATGCGCCGCCGGTGGGCTTTTTGTCTGTGGATGGGGGCCGGCCGGCCGCTGCCTGCTCGCCCCCGAAGCGCGCGTTCGCCTATGCGAGGTTCACCGATCGCGACATACAGCCGGCCTTTCTCCTTGCGCTAGTGAGGTGATTCTCAAATTCGCGTCACAATCCGTTCGCCCTGAGCAGAGCATGTCGAAGGGCTCAGCACGAACGGCCTTCCATTCCGCTGCGAATTTGTGAGTCGCCACATTAGCCTAGTGCAGCGGCCGTTCCGCCTATCACGGCCGACTTCACCATGTCCGCAAACGCATCGTTGTGTTTTTAAATGAAGCCTGGCCCCTTTTCTCACTACTGCGGTGCGATTTGTAGTTGCTGTCGCTTAAGCACGATTTTGCGCTCACGAACAAAATCTTTAGTTACAGCCACAACAACGTTGGCGTCGAACGTTAGGTCTCCAAATTCATTCTTCTCTACGGTAACAAAGTCTCTCAAGAAATCTGCTCCGAGAGCGGCTGCTCCTACCCGAACTGTTGCCTTTAGGTTCGTGTTCCATGATGCGTCGTTGTCGATGGAAAGCGACCAACCCACTGGCACGTTGGTTATGCGGCGAACGGCGGCACCCTTTAGCTGTATCTGAAAACCCACGACACGCTCACCGGGATCCAATGCTACGGCTGGAATGGACAACTTAAGCAGCTCCGCACCCCAAACCGACGTGGCACTCGCACAAAGAAGAACTAGCGCACAACCAAAAGAACGGCAGTTTTTCATTGCGGGACTCTCACGATTACTGGAACGCGATTATAGGCCTTACCTGTCAACGCTTTCATAGCGGCAGGTGTCAAGTCAATGACAATTTTCGGGTCTGGCCGCAGCGGCCGAACGGCTTTGCCGTTCGCAGCGCGCGCGAACGGACCTGTGTCGTTGATTTCGACTGTGATTGACCGAGTGGGATCGGACGCTAAATCCACTGTGACCACACTGCCAAGCCGGGCGCGAGCCGGCACCAT
>JAQGNC010000184.1 GCA_028292065.1 Betaproteobacteria bacterium | reverse complement strand
GGCACGTAATCCAGATCGCACTGGGGATCCTGGTTGAAGAGGTTGATCGTCGGCGGCGCGACCTGGTCGCGGATGGCGAGCACCGAGAAAACCGCTTCGATGCCCCCGGCCGCGCCGAGCAGGTGGCCGGTCATCGATTTGGTCGAGCTCACCGCGAGCTTGCGCGCGTAATCTCCGAAGCAGCGCTTGACCGCGACCGTTTCGGCGATATCGCCAAGCGGCGTCGAAGTGCCGTGCGCGTTGATGTAATCGACCTCTTCGCGATTGATCTGCGCGTTGCGCATCGCGTTCGCCATGCAGCGCGCCGCCCCCTCACCGCCTTCGGCCGGCGCGGTGATGTGATGCGCGTCGGCGCTCATGCCGTAACCCCTGAGCTCGCAGTAGATCTTCGCGCCGCGCGCCTTCGCGTGCTCGTATTCCTCGAGCACCAGCATGCCCGCGCCTTCGCCGAGGACGAAACCGTCGCGGTCCCGGTCCCACGGGCGGCTCGCCCCTTCGGGGTCGTCGTTGCGCGTCGAGAGCGCGCGCGCCGAACAGAAGCCCCCGACCCCGAGCAGGCTCACGGTCGATTCGGCGCCGCCGGCGATGATCACGTCGGCATCCCCGTATTCGATGAGACGGCCCCCGTCCCCGATGCAGTGGTTCGCCGTCGTGCACGCGGTGACCAGCGCCAGGTTCGGGCCCTTGAGGCCGTACATGATCGACAGCTGTCCGGCGATCATGTTGATGATCGAGCCCGGGACGAAAAAGGGAGAGACCTTGCGCGGACCGCCCGCAATCACCGCGTCGTGGGTCTCTTCGATGAGCGGAAGCCCGCCGATCCCGGAGCCGATAACCGCGCCGATACGCTCGCGGTCGAGGCGCTCGAAGTCGAGCCCCGCGTCCTTGATCGATTGGATGCCCGCGGCGAGCCCGTAATGGATGAAGGTGTCGAAGCGGCGCGCTTCCTTCGCGGCCAGGTACTGTGTGACGTCGAAACCCTTCACCTCCCCCACGATGCGCGAGGGCAGCAACGAAGCGTCAAAACGGGTAATGGGACCGATGCCGGACTTGCCGGCAAGGATGTTCGACCAGGCCTCGGGAACGCCGATACCCACCGGCGATACGATGCCGAGGCCTGTTACGACTACTCTGCGTCTTGCCAAATTTGCACCGAAAGCGCCGGTCAGGATTTCCCGTGCGACTTGATGAAGTCGATCGCCTGCTGCACGGTCGTGATTTTCTCGGCCTCTTCGTCCGGGATCTCGGTCTCGAATTCCTCTTCGAGGGCCATGACGAGCTCAACGGTGTCCAGCGAATCGGCGCCGAGGTCGTTGACGAACGACGACTCGTTCTTCACGTCCGGTTCGTTGACGCCCAGTTGTTCAGCGACAATTTTTTTGACCCGTTGCTCGATATTCTCCATACGGTCCCCTTTCCTCTTGCTTGTGATCAATGTATTCGCGGCCATCCCTGACGAAGCGGGATGAGGTTCGAAGCTGGCGTGAATTTTACCACATTCGCTCCGGCAAAAAGCGGTTCAAAAACAACGCAGATCGGTCAATCCATGTGCATGCCGCCGTTCACATGGAGCGTGCATCCGGTGATGTAGGACGCGCCCGGCGAAGCGAGAAAAAGCACCGCCTGCGCGATGTCTTCCACCGCGCCGAGGCGGCCCAGCGGGATCTGGCCGAGGAGCCCCTGGCGCTGCTCGTCGGACAATGCGCGCGTCATGTCGGTGTCGATGAAACCGGGCGCGACGCAGTTGACCGTGATGTTGCGGCTGCCGACTTCGCGCGCAAGCGCTTTCGAGAAGCCGACGACGCCGGATTTCGCTGCCGCGTAGTTGGTCTGCCCCGCGTTCCCCACCGCGCCGACGACCGACGTGATGTTGATGATGCGGCCTTCGCGCGCTTTCATCATGCCGCGTATGACCGCTTTGCCCAGGCGGTAGACCGACGTCAGGTTCGTCGCCATGATGTCGTCCCACTCCTCTTCCTTCATGCGCATGAGGAGGTTGTCGCGGGTGATGCCGGCGTTGTTCACGAGGATCACGACCGCGCCGTGGTCTTTCTGGATCGAATCGAGGGCCGCGTCGATCTGCGCCGGGTCGGTCACGTTCATCACGATGCCGGTGCCTTTGAGCCCTTCCGCCTCGAGCGCCTGGCGAAACGAGTCCGCGCCGGGCGCGCTCGTGGCGGTGCCGACGACGGTCGCCCCCGCCTGTGCCAGCGCGAGTCCGATCCCGCGCCCGATACCCCGGGACGCCCCGGTCACCAGCGCCACTTTGCCGTCGAGACGCGTCATGCGAGGACCTTCAGCGTAGCGGCCAGCGATTGCGGATCGGTCACCGCATGGCCCTGCAACGCCGGATCGATGCGCCTGACGAGGGCCGCGAGCACTTTACCCGGGCCGCACTCCACCACGTCGGTCACCCCCGAACGCGCCAGCGCCTGGACCACTTCGACCCAGCGCACTGGGCTGCACGCCTGGCGCGCGAGCGCCTGGCGGATGCCACGCGCATCGGACACGACGGCCACGTCGACGTTGTTCACCACCGGAATCCGCGGCGCGTCGAAAACGATGTCCGCCATGAATTCGGCGAGCCGCTGTGCAGCGGGCTCCAGCAGCGACGAATGGAAAGGCGCGCTCACCGGCAGCATCACCGCGCGCTTGGCGCCTGCGGCTTTCGCCGCCGTCGCACCGCGCTCGACTGCCGCCTTGTGGCCCGCGATCACGACCTGGCTCGGCGCATTGAAATTGACGGCCTCGACGACTTCACCCTCGGCGGCCAGGGCGCACGCGGTGCGCACCGCGTCATCGGTGAGCCCCAGTATCGCCGCCATCGCGCCGGTGCCCAGAGGGACCGCGTCCTGCATCGCCTGCGCGCGAAAGCGCACCAGCGGCAGCGCGGCGCTGAACTCGAGCACCCCGGCGGCGACCAGCGCGCTGTATTCGCCCAGGCTGTGGCCCGCGAGCATCGAAGGCTCCGCACCGCCGCCCTCGATCCACGCGCGGTAAGTCGCGTAACCCGCGGTGAGCATGATCGGCTGGGTGTTGACCGTCGCATTGAGCTCGTCGACCGGGCCTTGCGCCGCGA
>JAQGNC010000181.1 GCA_028292065.1 Betaproteobacteria bacterium | reverse complement strand
GCAGCTCGGGGTATTTGCCGAAGAAATGCTCGCGCACGAAAGCGCCGTCGTTCGCCTTGAAAGCCTGGTATTCGCCGTCGACGCACTCTTCCATGCGTTTCAACAGCAGGCCGTCCTTGTCGCGCTGGATGAGCGGGTCCCAGTAGCCGCCCCAGATCACCTTGATCACGTTCCAGCCGGCGCCGCGGAAATCGCCTTCGAGCTCCTGGATGATCTTGCCGTTGCCGCGCACCGGCCCATCGAGGCGCTGCAGGTTGCAGTTGATGACGAAGACGAGGTTGTCGAGCCGTTCGCGGCCCGCGAGCGAGATCGCGCCGAGGGATTCGGGCTCGTCCATTTCGCCGTCACCCATGAAAGCCCAAACCTTGCGTCCCGACGTATCGAGGATGCCGCGGTCTTTCATGTAGCGCATGAAGCGCGCCTGGTAGATCGCCATCAGCGGGCCGAGCCCCATCGACACCGTCGGGAACTGCCAGAAATCCGGCATGAGCCACGGGTGCGGGTACGACGAGAGCCCTTTGCCTTCGACTTCCTGCCTGAAGTGGTCGAGCTGCGCCTCGTCGATGCGGCCTTCGAGGAACGCGCGCGCGTAGATCCCCGGCGCGGAATGGCCCTGGAAATAGACGAGGTCGCCCCCGAACTTCTCATTCGCGGCGCGGAAAAAGTGGTTGAAACCGACGTCGTAGAGCGTTGCCGCGGACGCGAAGCTCGCGATGTGGCCGCCGAGCTCCGACGATTCCTTGTTGGCGCGGATGACCATCGCCATCGCGTTCCAGCGCACGAGCGAGCGGATCTTGTGCTCGAGCTCGGCGTCGCCGGGCGACGGCTCTTCGCGTCCGGGCGGGATCGTGTTGAGATAAGCCGTCGTCGCGTTGAAAGGGATGTAAGCGCCTGAGCGGCGGGCCTTTTCGACGAGCCTCTCAAGCAGGAAATGCGCGCGGTCCGGGCCTTCGCGCTCGAGCACCGATTCCAGCGCTTCGAGCCACTCGCGGGTTTCCTGCGGGTCGACGTCGGGGAGGATGTCCTTCATATCCATGGGATCACCTTCGGGGGGAGCGATCAGGCGCACGCACTGCGCCTGTTTGCACTGCTTCTTGGGATGAGGAATTATACCTCCCCGTAGGGAGGCACCGCGCCCCATTGCACATGGTGCAATGCGGCATCGAAGAAGCCGGACGGCAGCTCCGCCATGCTGGCGTACGCCAGCATCCATTCAGACGTTCAGGCGGGTCGAAAATGGGTTCTGGATCAGTTCCGCGGTTCGCGGGTCCGGAACGACGGCCCTCTTTATCGACCGCTGAACCGCGGCGGGCGCTTCGCCAGGAACGCGCTCATCCCTTCCTTCTGATCTTCGGTCGCGAAAGACAGCGCGAACGACTGCGTTTCGAGCACGCACGCGTTCGCGAGGTCGAGATCGAGGCCGCGCTGCGCGCACTGTTTGGCGACGCGCACCGGGACCGGGCCGTTGGCCGCGATCGTTCGCGCCATCTCGAGCCCGCGCGCTCGCAGGTCCGCAGCCGGATAGACATGATTGGCGAGGCCGATCGCCACCGCTTCGTCGGCTTTGACCTGCCGTGCGGTGGTGAGCAGCTCGAGCGCCATCGCGCGTCCGACCAGCCGCGTGAGCCGCTGGGTGCCGCCGAAGCCGGGAGGGATGCCGAGCTTCACTTCGGGCTGGCCGAAAACCGCGGTCTCGGAAGCGAGTATCCAGTCGCAACTGAGCGCGAGCTCGCAACCTCCACCGAGCGCGTAGCCGTTCACCAGCGCGATCACCGGTACCGGAAGGGCTTCGATCGCGTGCATCACCGCCATGCCCTGAGCGGAAAAAGCGCGCGCCTGCTCGGGCGTATAGCCCTGCATCTCGGCGATGTCCGCACCGGCGACGAAAGCTTTCCCGCCGGCGCCGGTGACCAGCAGCACCCGCGCCCCCTCGTCCGCGCGCACTTCGGCGATCGCCGCGGAAAGCTCGGCGAGCGTCGCCGCATTCAGCGCGTTCAGCGCTTTGGGACGATCGATGGTGAGGAGATACAGGCCGGGTTCGGGCTGGGAGAGGGTGAGGTTGCTGTAGGGCATCTGGGTTAAGGGCGTGAACGGGTGAACGAGTGAACAGGTGAACGGGGTGTTGAGACTAGCGCATAGGGCTTGTGGCGGAAAGCGAGTGCGGTCGACAGCCCAAAATTAAAAAGCCTCCGCGCAGGAGGCTTACCCGTTCACTCGTTCACCCGTTTACTCGTTCACGCTGTTCGAACTATTCACCCGTTCACCGCGTTAGTCGTCGTCTTCCCTCAACCTTCTCGATTCCGCCCGCCGCAGGCCTGCCGGATCGAGGGGCTCCCAGTAGAGCAGGTGGCGCGACAGGAGGCGGCTCAAGGGCCAGCCGACGACGCCGCAGCAGAGCGCGGCGAACGCGAAAGCAAGCCACTGGGCGAGGTGCAGTCCGGGAGGGACCGCCTGCATCGCGAAGGTGCCGACCAGTGCCATGAGGGGACCGAAAGCGGCGCCGAACAGCCACTTGTCGCGCGCGCGCAGCGTGGTCTCGCACTTTTCACACCAGTACGCGGGATCCCACATGCTGCCTTTGCGAGGACCTTCGATGATTTCGGCCGCGTATTCGGCGTCGTGCCCGCACGACGGGCAGCGGAAAACGAGCGTATGCCACTTGCAGAGCTTCAAAACTTCCCCCGGACACCACTGGATTGACGATCGACTTCAGGTTTAACGGCCATTAAACCGCAACGCTGAGTCTCGTCATCCGCTGAAAAAGACGTTGAACACCGTTCTATTCATGAACCGCGATCCCGAGTGGGAAATGCGCGCGGCTTGTTGCTGCCAGCCGCTATTTGGGACCCATACGGATCGCCCCGTCAAGCCGGATCACCTCGCCGTTGAGCATCAGGTTCGAAAAAATGTGCTCGACCAGCGCGGCGTATTCGTCGGGTTTGCCCAGGCGCGACGGGAAAGGCACCTGCGCGCCGAGCGACGCCTGCACCTCCGACGACATCGCCGCCACCATCGGCGTCTCGAAGATGCCGGGTGCGATCGTGACCACACGGATGCCGAAGCGCGCGAGCTCGCGCGCGATCGGCAAAGTCATTCCCGCGACGCCTGCCTTGGAGGCGCTGTACGCCGCCTGGCCGATCTGCCCTTCGTAAGCCGCGACCGACGCGGTGTTGACGATGATCCCGCGCTCGCCGTCGGCTCCGGGCTCGTTCTGCGCCATCGCTTCGGCGGCGAGGCGGATGACGTTGAACGTGCCGATGAGGTTCACGTTGATCACGCGCTGGAAAGTCGCGAGCGAGTGCGGCCCGGTTTTCCCGAGCACGCGCTCGCCCGGGGCGATACCCGCGCAGTTGACCGCGCCGTGCAGGCCGCCGTGGCGGCGCCGCGCTTCATCGATCACCGCGCGGACCTGCGCTTCGTCGCACACGTCGGCCGGCACGAAGCACGCGGCAGCGCCGAGCTCGGACTCGAGCGCCCTGCCGCCGGTGGCGTTGACGTCCGCGAGCGCCACTTTCGCGCCGCGGGCGACGAGCCGCCGCGCGGTCGCCGCACCGAGGCCCGAGCCCGCGCCGGTCACCAGGAATACACGACCTTCGAAATCCATGGCGTTACGCTCCGGCGCGCGTGGTCACGTACGACCCCGGCGCGTCCTCGATCGCTTTCAGCTTGCCGCTGCCCGGCACGCGCGCCGCGACTTTCTCGCCGGCGTGCCGGGTAATCCAGCGCGCCCAGTCGGTCCACCACGAGCCCGCGTGCTGCTCCGCGGCTTCGAGCCAGGCGTCCGGCTGGTCGGGGAGAGTCTCGTTCGTCCAGTAGCCGTATTTGTTCGCGGCCGGCGGGTTGATGATGCCGGCGATGTGGCCCGACCCGCCGAGCACGAAGCGCACCGGCCCTTTGAACAGGCGCGCGCCCGGGTAAGTCGATTTCCACGGCGCGATGTGGTCTTCGATCGTCGAGATGAAGTATGCCGGCAGGTCGACTTTGGAAACGTCGACCGGCGTGCCGTTCATGACGATGCCGCCCGGCTTCACGAGCTCGTTGCGCAGATACATGTTGCGCAGATAGAAGCTGTGCATCGCCGCGGGCATGCGGGTCGAATCCGAATTCCAGTAGAGGAGATCGAAAGGGAAAGGATCGCGACCGAGGAGATAGTTGTTCACGACGAAAGACCAGATGAGATCGTTCGCGCGCAGCATGTTGAACGTGGTCGCCATCTCCGAGCCTTCGAGATAGCCGCGCTCGCCCATGCGCTTCTCGAGCGCTTCGACCTGGCCTTCGTCGACGAAGACTTCGAGCTCGCCGGGCCGGGTGAAATCGATCAGCGTGGCGAAGAACGTCGCGCTTTTCACGCGCTTTTCCCCTGTCGCCGCGAGATAGCCGAGCGCGGTGGCGAGCAGGGTTCCGCCGAGGCAGAAACCGATCACGTTCGCCTGTTTTTCGCCGGTCGCGCGCTCGATCGCTTTCAACGCGGCGAGCGGGCCGTCGTTGAGGTAATCCTCGAAAGTCTTGCCCGCGAAAGACGCGTCCGGATTGACCCACGACACGACGAAAACGGTGTGGCCTTGGTCGACCGCGTATTTCACGAACGAGTTTTTCTCGCGCAGATCGAGGATGTAGTACTTGATGATCCACGGCGGCACGATCAGCAGCGGCGTCTTGTGCACCTGCGCGGTCGACGCCGTGTACTGGATCAACTGCATGAGCTCGTTCTGTAAGACGACCTTGCCGGGGGTGATCCCGATGTTGCCGCCGACCTTGAAAGCCTCTTCGTCGGTCATCTTCGGCTTCAGCTGGCCGCCGTTGCTGCGCGAAAGGTCTTCGAGCAGGTGGGAAAAGCCTTTGAGGAGGTTCTGCCCGCCGGTGGCGACGGTCTCGCGCATCACTTCAGGATTGGTCGCGGCGAAGTTGGTCGGCGAAAGCGCGTCGATGTACTGCCGCGTATAGAAATCGACTTTCTTCGCGGTCTGCTCGTCGAGCCCCTGCACGCCCGCGAGCGACTGGTGCAGGTGTTTCGCGGTGATGAGATACGACTGCTTGATGTAGTCGTAGAGGAAGTTGTTCTGCCAGTCCTCGTGCTTGAAGCGGCGATCGCCGCGCGCGGGCTCGGCCACCGGCGCCGCGGTCTGCCCCATCATCTTCATCATCGAGCTCTGCCAGAGCGACCAGTAATCGGTCCACAGCCTGACCTGGGTCTCGGCCATCTTGAAAGGATCCATGTGCGACCAGGCTTCGAAGAAAGCCTTGCTGATCCCGAGCTCGTCCGCGACCGGTTTCATCTGGCCGTCGGCGTGGCGCTCGATGAACTTGCCGAGGAGCTCGCCGCTGCGGTTCGCGATGTCGGTGTACAGCCGCGCGAGCTCCGCCGGATCGAATTTCAGTTTGTCCTGCTGGCTTGGGTCGCCCATGACAATGTCTTTCGGTTTGTTCATCGCTGCTCCGCGTCGCGCTTCTGCAGGCGGGGCGCCTGCGCTACACAAGGCAAACTCGCGTCCTTGTAGCGCAGGCGCCCCCGCCTGCAGCGCCGTTCATTGACGACGCCTGGAACGCACGTCTATGATGCTGAATCTATTGATTTTACACACGAATATTGCACAGCACAATGAGGTACAGACCCGCGGAATGACCGCTTACCCCGACCTCGATCTCGCCCTGGGCGAGACCGCCGACATCCTGCGCGAGACGGTCCGCAGCTTCGCTGCCGCCGAGGTCGCCCCCCGCGCGGACGCGATCGATCGCTCGAACGAGTTCCCGCGGGACCTGTGGCCCAGGCTCGGTGCGCTGGGCCTCCTCGGCATCACGGTCGAAGAGGAATGGGGCGGCAGCGGCATGGGCTACGCCGCCCACGTGGTCGCCATGGAGGAGTTGAGCCGCGCCAGCGCCTCGGTCGGGCTGTCCTACGGCGCGCATTCCAACCTCTGCGTGAACCAGATCCGGCGCCACGCCACCG
The DNA here is from genome assembly GCA_028292065.1 of Betaproteobacteria bacterium. Lineage (GTDB taxonomy): Bacteria > Pseudomonadota > Gammaproteobacteria > Burkholderiales > SG8-41 > JAQGMV01. The sequence goes on along the minus strand of JAQGNC010000181.1, from coordinate 889 downwards.
ACGCGCAGAAACGCCGCTACCTGCCGCGCCTCATTTCCGGCGAGCACATCGGGGCGCTCGCAATGAGCGAAGCGGGCGCAGGCTCGGACGTGGTGAGCATGCGGTTGCGCGCGGAACAGCGCAGCGACCGCTATGTGCTCGACGGCACCAAGATGTGGATCACCAACGGGCCCGACGCCGACGTGCTGGTCGTCTACGCGAAAACCGATGGGCAAGCGGGCGGTCGCGGGATCACCGCGTTTCTCGTCGAGCGCGGCTACAAAGGATTTTCCACCTCGCAGAAGCTCGACAAGCTCGGCATGCGAGGCTCGAACACGTGCGAGCTCGTGTTCCAGGGATGCGAAGTGCCGGCGGAGAACGTGCTCGGGGGCGTCGGCCGCGGCGTCGAAGTGCTGATGAGCGGGCTCGATTACGAGCGCGCGGTGCTCGCGGGCGGACCGCTCGGGATCATGGGCGCGTGCCTCGACGCGGTGCTGCCGTACGTGCACGAGCGCGAGCAGTTCGGCCAGCCGATCGGCTCGTTCCAGCTCATGCAGGGCAAGCTCGCGGACATGTACACGACGCTCTCGGCGTGCCGCGCGTATGTGTACACCGTCGCGCGTGCGTGCGACGCGGGTCGCGTCACGCGCAAGGATTCGGCGGGTGCGATACTTTATGCGGCCGAGCGCGCGACGTGGATGGCGCTCGAAGCGATACAGGCTTTGGGAGGCATGGGTTACGTGAACGACAGCCCCACCGGACGTCTGCTGCGCGACGCGAAGCTCTACGAAATCGGCGCGGGCACGTCGGAGATCCGCCGGTGGCTGATCGGACGCGAGTTGTTCGACGAGACGGCGTGATGATCGCCTTGCCTTTCCGGTAGCGCAGGCGCCCTCGCCTGCAGCCGGAA
>JAQGNC010000094.1 GCA_028292065.1 Betaproteobacteria bacterium | reverse complement strand
GAGCATCGCCGCCACGCGTCGCACCGCGGTGAGCCCGAACACGAGCGCGACGGTCGTCGACAGGTTCGGCAGCATCACGCCCACCGTCTCCGCCTCGCGGCTCACGCTCTTGCTCATGCGCGCGAGGCCGAGCGTCGCCTTCAACAGCGCGTGATAGGACTCGGGCTGCTGCCGCGAGTCTTCGATGATTTTCGTCCGGCGGCCGTGCAGCGCGGTCGCGTCGAGCAGCGCTTCGTACAGCGTCTGCCGCGGGCGTGCGTCGAACATCATCGTCTGCAGAATCTGCAGCATCTGGTCGGCGAGGCCGCGCCTGCGCTTGCGCGCGCTCACGTGCGGCATCGGCGCGATCTTCACCGGCGCCTGCACGCTCAGCACGACGCGTGGAAACCAGCGCCTGGGGTAAGCGCCGCCGACCGCCGACAGGCGCGAGTACAAGGTGCCGCCGATGTGCACCGGCACGATGTCCGCGTCCGAGCGCGCGGCGATGAGGCCCGCGGAGTCGTACACCTTCATGATCGTGCCGGTGGTGGATACGCGGCCCTGGGGAAAGATCGCAACGGTCTCGCCGTCGCGGACCTGGCGGATCAGGCGCTTCAGCGCGAGCGGGCGCGCTGGATCGAGGACCGCGAAGCGCACCGCGCAACGGAACAGGCACACGAGAGGATGCCGCAGCGCTTCCGGCGTGACGACGACGACCGGCGTGCCAGGCAGGAACAGCCCGAGGAGCACGCCGTCGAAGAGCGAGTCGTGATTGGCGACCACGAGCTTGCGACCGCCTTCGAGCGCCGCGACATTGCCGACGACCGACACTCGCAACAGTACGCGCGTGAGCCAGCGCAAAAGCGTGCGTATCACATTAAGTATCGCGTTTAAGTTGCTGAGTTTTTGTCGTTCCCTTTTATCCGCTCTCACCGGTCGAGTCAAACCGCGGTCCTGCGGCGCGGTTTTGTCGCTTCGGCGCGTCTACGGGTTGTGCATTCGGACGATTTTCACGCTCCAGACCACAACCGGTAGTGTGTTGTGCCTTGTATCTAAAGAAGAAAAGCCAAATCTATCAATTTGTTAGATTTGCTTTTTAAAAACCGCTGGATTTAAATCCGAAACGTGAACCAGTTCACAGATGCCCATAACAGCACCCTCAGCCGCCCCGGAGACACCCCATGGACATGCACATCCCTGCCGCCGTCCTCGAAGCCCGCCACCAGCCCGCAAGCACCACGCAGGTGCACAATGGTGTGGAGTACAGGTTCTCGCCGCAGCTGACGGCGCGATTCGACACCGCGACGCGCGCCATGTGGTCCCGCTGGAGCGCCGAGCCGCGCCCATGCTTCAATCCCAGCCTTCTCTCTGAAATCCGCTCGTACTACGAGTTCCTCGCGCAAAGCGACGGGCGCATCCAGTGCGACGGCGAGGACTACCCGCTCGAATACGTGGTGCTAGCTTCAGGCATGCCCGGCGTGTTCCAGCTCGGCGGCGACCTCGATCTTTTCAAGCAGCTCATCGGCGGGCACGACCGCGCCGGCCTGCTGCGCTACGGCCGCGCGTGCATCGACGTGCTGTACCGCAACTACATCGCGCACGAGCTGCCGGCGGTGACCACGATCTCGCTGGTGCAGGGCGAGTGCCTCGGCGGCGGTTTCGAGGCCGCGCTCTCCTCCGACGTCATCGTCGCGGAGAAAGGCTCGCGCTTCGGTTTCCCCGAGATCCTGTTCAACCTCTTCCCGGGGATGGGCGCTTATTCCTTCCTCGACCGCAAAGTCGGGCAGAAAAAAGCCGAGGAAATCATCACCAGCGGCAAGATCTATACGGCCGAAGAGATGCTGGCTTTAGGCGTGGTCGACGCGGTGGCCGAAGACGGCCAGGGGGAAGCCGAGGTCAATGCCCTGATCAAGCGCCGCGCGCGCATGCGCAACGGCCTGGCGGCGCTCGCCGCCACGCGACGCCGCGTGCACTCGATCACTTTCGAAGAGCTGCTCGACGTGGTCCAGATCTGGGTCGACGCGGCGCTGCGCATCAACCTGCGCGATTTGAAGCTCATGCAGCGCCTGGTCTCGCGCCAGAACGTCTTGGGCGAGACCGAACAGGTCCACTGAGGCTGAAAAACCGGTTCGCGCCGCGGGTTCGCTGGCGGCGCGCCGGTTTGATACACTCTGGCGGGCATCCCCGGGATGAAGGGGGCCTGCCGAATCGTGCAGGGCCGGGGAGAGTTCCATCGTCGGCTTCGCACTATGGAATACAGCATACAAGAAGCGTCCGAGCTCCTGAGTATTCCGATTCAGAAGCTGAGGCGCTGGGACGAGCAGGGTGTGCTCGTGGCGCTGCGCACGTCCGGCGGCCATCGCCGCTACTCCAGGGAACTGATCGATCGCCTCGCCGCGTCCGGTTTCGGCGCGACTGCGGACAAGACTTCGCAGGAGCTCGCGACCGTCAAACGCGCCCTCGCTGAAAAGCGCCGCATCATCCAGCTCCTGCTGGAAAGCGAGAACCGCTACCGCGACCTCGTCGAAACCTCCCACGACCTGATCTGGGCGACCGACGCCGAAGGCCGCTTCACCTATCTCAATACCGCCGCTTACGACATCTTCGGCCTTGCGCCCAAGGATCTGATCGGGCGCTGCTTCTTCAACTTCGAGGCGGGCGCCGCACACGTGGGCAACCGGCGCTTCCTCGCCACGCTGCGCAGGAAAGGCGAGGTCAAGAACTACGTCACGCACGTGCTCACCACCGATGGCGAGAATCGCTGGATAGGGATCAATGCGCGGCTCACGAACGACGACCTCGGCGAGCCGCTCGGCATCCGCGGCACCGCGCGCGACATCACCGAGCAGCACGTCGCCACCCAGCGCATCGAGCACCTCGCGCTGCACGACCCGCTCACCGACCTGCCGAACCGGCACAGCCTGCAGATCGGTATCGAGGCGGCGATGCAGGACTCGAGCGTGGGCGCCCTGCTCTTCATCGACATCGACCACTTCAAGTACGTCAACGACAACTTCGGGCATCGCGCCGGCGACCAGCTCATCATCGGGGTCGGCAGCGTGCTGCGCGAAGTCGTTCGCGGTTGCGGCGGAGAGGTCTACCGCCTCGGCGGCGACGAATTCGCGATCCACCTGCCGGAGGCGCTGCGCAAGCAGGCGAACCACGCCGCCGAGCTCGCGCTCGACGCGGTGCGCCACTACCGCTTCCAGGCGAGCGAGCAGCGCGTCGTCTCCAACCTCTCGGCGTCGATCGGCATCGCGCTCTATCCGTTCCACGGCAGCGACGTGCCGAGCCTGTTCTCGAACGTCGACATCGCGATGTACCAGGCGAAAGAGCTCGGGCGCAACCGGCACATGGTCTTCGACCAGGCCTCCGACAACCTGCGCAGCACGCACAAGCGCGTGCACTGGGCGAAACGCATCCGCGACGCGCTGGACGACGACCGGATCACCCTCTTCGCGCAGCCCGTGGTGCGGCTGAAGGACCAGAAAGCGATGCACCACGAAGTCCTGGTGCGCCTGCGGGACGACCAGGGCGGCTTCATCCTGCCTTCGACGTTCATCGAGATCGCGGAGTCGCTCTCGCTCGTGCAGGAGCTCGACCTGCAGGTGGTGGAGAAGCTGCTCGCGTTCATGCGCGAGCACAACCAGGTCGGCAAGAAGCTGCGCTATTTCGTGAACCTCTCGCGCGTGTCGATCGCTGATCCGCACTGGGTGAAACGGCTGATGTCGCTGCTCACCGCGACGCAGGTCGATCCGACGCAGCTGGTCTTCGAGATCACCGAGACCGCGGCGATGTCCGAAATCGACGTCACCTTGAGCTTCATCAACCGCCTGAAGGACATCGGCTGCCGCTTCGCGCTCGACGATTTCGGCGCCGGCTTCAGCTCGTTCTACTACCTGAAGCGCTTCGAAGTCGATTATCTGAAGATCGACGGCAGCTTCATCCGCGATCTGGCGACCGACGAAGGCAGCCGCCTGTTCGTGCGCGCGCTCAACGACGTCGCACGTGGTCTGTCGAAGCAGGTCGTCGCCGAATGGGTCGAGTCGCCCGAAGCCTTGAAGCTCCTCGTCGAGATGGGCGCTCAATACGGCCAGGGCTACATCTTCAGAAAGCCGATGCCGATCGCGGACACGGTGCGAGCCGCGACCAACCGGCTGTTGCGCGCGAAGGCGGGCTGACCGCCGCGCTCCGTAGTGCCTGGTGTCGAGCCGTCGTTCTCAACCCGGGCTGCCCTTCAGCTCCACTCGCCCCGCACGAGCTTGTCGGCCCACATCAACCCGAATATCGCCTTGGGCTCGGTGATGCGGCCGGTGCGTATCCAGTCGAGCGCCTCGCCGACGTCGACTTCGAAAACTTCCAGGAACTCGTCTTCGTCGAGCGCAGCTCCGACGTGAGTGAGCCCGCGGGCGGCGTAAAGCTCGATGCGCTCGTCGGCGAAACCGATGCACGGATGCAGCGTGCCCAGGTGGCGCCAGTGCGCCGCCTCGTAGCCGCATTCCTCCCTGAGCTCGCGCTGCGCGGTCGCCAGGGGCTCTTCGCCCGGGTCGATCTTGCCTGCGGGAAGCTCGATGAAATGGCGCCGCAGCGGATACCTGAACTGGCGCTCGAGCAGGATCGTGCGCTCGTCGACGAACGCGAGCACCGTAGCCGCGCCCGGGTGCTCGATGTACTCGCGCGTGGAGGTGTGGCCATTCGGAAGCCGGACGGTGTCCGCGCGCACGTGCAGCAGCGTGCCGTCGAAGATTTTGCGGCTGTCGATCGTGGTTTCGGTGAAATCAGGCTCGTCGGGCGTGCTCACTCGATGCTCCAGTCACGGCGCACTGCTGCGCCACAGTTAGCGCGGCAGCCGGCTGCTTAAAGCGATGCCTGGATCGAATACAGGCACAGCGCCATCAGCGGCTGCGGCATGATCCCGAAGAACAGCATGGCGCCGCCGTTGAGGCTCATGAGCACTTTGACGTCGGCGCCCGGCGCGATCGGCGCGGTGTCCTCGGGCGCGTCGAAGTACATGAGCTTCACCAGCCGCAGGTAGTAGAACGCCCCCACGACCGAGAACACCACTGCGACCACCGCCACGGGAAGGAAACCGGCGTTGAGCAGCGCCTGCAGCACCGCGAGCTTCGCATAGAAACCGACCGTGGGCGGGATGCCGACCATCGAGAACATGATGAGCAGCATCATGAAGGCATACCACGGGCTGCGCTGGTTCAGGCCCCTGAAGTCTTCGAGATTGTCCGCTTCGAAGCCGCTGCGCGAGAGCAGCAGGATCATGCCGAACGCGCCCAGGTTCATGAGCACGTAGACGACCATGTAGAACATCGCCGCGCTCAGGCCGTTCTCGTCGCCCGCGAGTACGCCGAGCAGCACGAAACCCATATGCGCGATCGTCGAATACGCGAGCATGCGCTTCAGGTTCGTCTGCACGATCGCGGTGACGTTGCCGATGACGATCGACAGCACCGCCATCACGAGCAGCATCTGCTGCCACTCGGCGACCAGCTGCTCCGCACCGAGGCCCTGCGCGAGCAGCCTCACGATGATGGCGAAGCCCGCGAGCTTCGGAACGCTGCTGACGAACAGCGCGACCGGGTTCGGCGAGCCCTGGTACACGTCCGGGACCCACATGTGGAAAGGCACGACCCCGAGCTCGAAGCCGATACCCGCGACGACGAACACCAGGCCGAACACGAGCACCGCGTTCAGGTCCGACACCGAGCCTTCGGCGATCAGCTGCGCGAGCTCGGTGATTTCCAGCGTCCCGGTTGCGCCGTAGATCATCGACATGCCGTACAGCAGCATCCCGGACGCGAGCGCACCGAGGACGAAATACTTCATCGCCGCCTCGGTCGCGGTGGCCGAATCGCGCTGCAGCGCGACCAGCGAATAGAGCGAGAGCATCATCAGCTCGAGCCCGAGGTAGAGCACGAGCAGGTGATTGGCCGAGATCATGATCATCATGCCGAGGGTCGCGAACAGGATGAGCGCGAAGAACTCCCCCCTGAACATGCCGCGGGCGGCGAGGTACGGCCGCGAATACGCGAGCACGAGCATGACCGACAGCAACACCAGCAGCTTCAGCACGTCGGACATCAGGTCGTCGACGAACATGCCGCTGAAGGTGTAGACCGGCTCGCGGGTCGCCCACATCCAGGTGATGAAGATGCACCCGACGAGCGCCGCCTGGGTGAGGCCGTAGGTGACGATGCGGTTCTCGTCCCTGACGAAGAGGTCGCCGATGAGGATGACCGACACCGCGAGCAGCAGGAAAAGCTCGGGGTATGCGGGCCAGAGAGGAAGGATGAACTCCATGTGCTTATTCCGTCAGGGCGCGGGGATCTTGGACTGCATGACGTGGGCGATGAGCTCGTCCACCGAGACGTGCAGCACGTCCGCGAAAGGCGCGGGATGGATGCCCATCCACAGCACGGCGACCGCGAGCACGCCGAGCACGATGAACTCGCGCAGGTTGATGTCCTGGAGCTGCGCCACGCGGTCGTTGGCGACCGGGCCGAAGACCACGCGCTTGTACATCCACAGGGTGTAGGCCGCGCCGAAGATGAGCGTCGTCGCCGCAGCGAAGGCGTACCAGAAGTTCACCTTGACCGCGCCCATGATCACCATGAACTCGCCCACGAAGCCGCTGGTTCCGGGAAGGCCCGAATTCGCCATCGCGAACAGCATGAAGAGCGCGGCGAACACCGGCATGCGGTTGACCACGCCGCCGTAATCGGCGATCTGGCGCGAATGCAGGCGGTCGTACAGGACGCCCACGCACAGGAACATCGCGCCGGAGATGAAGCCGTGGGAGATCATCTGGATCACCGCGCCTTCGATTCCCTGCGCATTGAAGATGAAGATGCCCAGCGTCACGAAACCCATGTGCGAGATCGACGAATACGCGATCAGCTTCTTCATGTCCGATTGCACCAGCGCGACCAGGCCGATGTACACCACCGCCACGAGCGACAACGCGATCACGAACCCCGAGAGATACTGGCTCGCATCCGGCGCGATCGGCAGCGAAAGGCGCAGAAAGCCGTAACCGCCGAGCTTGAGCATGATCGCCGCGAGCACGACCGAGCCTCCGGTCGGCGCTTCGACGTGCGCGTCCGGCAACCACGTGTGTACCGGCCACATCGGCACCTTCACCGCAAAAGCGGCGAAGAACGAGAGGAAGATGAGTATCTGCTCGTCGAGGGTGAGCGGGAGCAGGTACCAGTCGGCGAGCGAGAAGCTGCCGCCCGACGCGTTGTAGAGGTAGATGATCGCGATCAGCGCGAGCAGCGAGCCGAGCAGGGTGTACAGGAAAAACTTCAGCGACGCGTAGACCCGGTTGGGACCGCCCCAGATACCGATGACGACGAACATCGGGATGAGGGTCGCTTCGAAGAAGACGTAGAAGAGCAGTCCGTCGAGCGCGGCGAAGACGCCGTTCATGAAGCCCGACAGGAACAGGAACGCGGCCATGTACTGCGCCACGCGCTCCTGGATCACCTGCCAGCCCGCGATGACGACCAGTATCGTGGTGAGGCTGTTGAGCAGGATCAGCAGCAGCGAAATGCCGTCGATCCCGAGGTGGTAGTTGACGTTGAAGACCTCGATCCACGGCTTCAACTGCACGAACTGGAAACCTGACGCGGAAGGGTCGAACGCGACGTAGAGCGGGATCGTGACGAGAAAACCGAGGATGGCGCCCGCGAGCGCGACCATGCGGGCGACGCCGGCGTGGCGGTCCGAACCGGTCGTCAGCACGGCGAAGCCGGCGACGATCGGGACCCAGATCGCGAAAGAAAGTAGCGACGAACCCTGCATTTAGCTTCCCGAAATTCTTGTCGTTATGGCCACACGACGACGAGCGTCAGCAGCACCAGGATGCCGATGATCATCGTGAACGCGTAGTGGTAGATGTAGCCTGACTGGAAACGGCGGATGACGGTCGCGCTCCAGCCGATCAGCCGTGCGGAGCCGTTGACGAGGAGCCCGTCGATCAGGCCGACGTCGCCGCCTTTCCACAGGCCTTTGCCGAGCACGCGCGCACCCGCGGCGAAAACGAACGAATACAGCTCGTCGATGCCGTATTTGCGCTCGAGTATGGTGTAGAGGAAGCCCGCGCGGCGCTTGATGACCGCGGGAAGATCGGGCCGCACCAGATACAGGTAAACGGCGACGCCGATGCCGGCGATCGCAAGCGCGAAAGGCAGCGTCGTCAGCGCGTGCGTCATCATGCCGATCACGCCGTGGAATTCGCGCCCGAGCTCTTCGAGCACGTCGTGCTCAGGCGCGACGACAATCGCTTTGCCGAAGAAACCCCCGAACAGCACCGGGCCGATGAACCACCCCGCCGCGACCGAGGGGATCGCGAGCAGGATGAGAGGGATCGTGACGACCGCAGGCGACTCGCGGGGCTCGTGGACGTGGTGGGCGCCATGCGTATCGTGCGGATCGCTGTGCGCGTCGTGCTTGCTTTCGGCGTGCTCGGTCAGCGCGTGCTCACCGTGGCCGTGCTCGCCGCGCGCATCCGCCACCGGCGGCTCGCGGAATCGCTCCGGCCCGTGGAACGTCATGAAGATGAGCCGGAAGTTGTAGAGCGCGGTCACGAACACCGTCGTCAGCACGCAGAAATACGCAAAGCCGGCGCCGGGAACTTTCGACAGATGCGCCGCCTCGATGATCGATTCCTTCGAGAAAAACCCCGAAAAACCGGGAATGCCGGAGATCGCGAGCGCAGCGATCATCATCGTCGCGTAAGTGACCGGCATGTATTTGCGCAAGCCCCCCATGCGGCGCATGTCCTGCTCGTGGTGCATGGCGATGATCACCGATCCCGCACCGAGGAAAAGCACCGCCTTGAAGAACGCGTGGGTCGCCAGGTGGAAAATGCCCGCAGCGTAAGCCGACGCGCCGAGCGCGACGGTCATGTAGCCGAGCTGCGAGATCGTCGAATACGCGACCACGCGCTTGATGTCGTTCTGGACGATCGCGATCAGGCCCATGAAGAGCGTCGTGATCGCCCCGATCACGATCACCACCGACAGCGCGGTCTCCGACAGCTCGAACAGCGGCGACATGCGCGCGACCATGAAGATGCCCGCGGTGACCATCGTCGCGGCGTGGATCAGCGCCGAGATCGGGGTCGGGCCTTCCATCGAATCGGGAAGCCATACGTGCAGCGGGAATTGCGCCGACTTACCCATCGCGCCGACGAACAGCAACAGGCAGATGACGGTCATCAGCGACCACGACGATCCCGGGACGATCTCGATCGTGTTGGCCGCGAGCTGCTTCGCGTTGGCGAAGACGGCGGCGTAATCGAGCGTTCCGAAGTACATCAGCACCAGCGCGATCCCGAGGAGGAACCCGAAATCGCCGACGCGGTTCACCAGGAAAGCCTTCAGGTTCGCGTAGATCGCGGTCGGGCGCGTGTACCAGAACCCGATCAGCAGATACGACACCAGGCCCACCGCTTCCCAGCCGAAGAAAAGCTGCAGGAAGTTGTTGCTCATGACGAGCATGAGCATCGAGAAGGTGAAAAGCGAAATATACGAGAAGAAGCGCTGGTAGCCGGGGTCGTCGGCCATGTAGCCGATGGTGTAGACGTGCACCATCAGCGAGACGAACGAGACCACCAGCATCATCGTCGCCGACAGACGGTCGATCAGAAAGCCGATCTCGAAACGGCTGTTGCCGGAGGTGAGCCAGGTATAGACGGTGCCGTTGTAGGTATTGCCCTGGAGCACGTCGTTGAAAACGATTCCGCACACCGCGGTGCACACGAGCATGGCCGCGATCGTGACCAGGTGCGCGCCGCGCCGGCCGATCACCCATCCGAAAAGCCCGGAGAGGACCGCCCCGACCAGCGGGGCGAGAGGGGCGACGAGATAGAGCTTTTGCATGGATGTCATATCAACGGCGTGAGGCGTGAAGGGTGAGGGGTGAGGCGCCCACTCCCGTGCTGCGTGCGGCGCAAGGCGTAGCGCGCGGAGCGCAAAGCGGCGACGCGCCGTGATTTTTCCTCCTCACTCCTCTCCCCTCACGCCTCACGCTTTTATCCTTTGAGCCTGTCGAGATCCTCGACGTGGATCGTGCTGATGTTGCGGAAGAGGACGACGAGTATCGCGAGGCCGATGGCGGATTCCGCCGCGGCGACGGTCAGGATGAAGAACACGAATACCTGGCCCGCGGTGTCGTCGAGGAAGTGCGAGAACGCGACGAAGTTCATGTTGACCGCGAGCAGCATCAGCTCGATCGCCATCAGCAGCACGATCACGTTCTTGCGGTTGAGGAAGATGCCGATGATCGACAGCGCGAAAAGAATCGCGCCCAGCACGAGGTAATGCGACAGCGTGATCACGCCTCTCCCCTCTTCTGCGCGTCTTCATCGCCCGCGCGCACCGGCTGCATCGAAACGATACGCACGCGGTCCTCGCGGCGTACTTTGACCTGCTCGCCGACGTCCATGCCCCTGGTGGTCTTGCGTCGACGCAGGGTCAGCGCGATCGCCGCGACGATCGCGACGAGCAGGATCACTGCCGCGATCTCGAACGGGTAGACGTATTCGGTGTAGAGCAGGCGCCCGAGCTCCTTGGTGTTGCTGTAGCCGGGCGGCAGGGCGTCCGGCGCCGGCGCACCCTCGGCGCCGAAATAGTTGCCGGTGACGATGAAGCCCATCTCGAGCACGAGGAGCGCGGCGACCGCGCCGCCCACGGGCAGGTAGCTCCAGAACCCCGCTCGCATGCGTGCGATGTTGATGTCGAGCATCATCACGACGAACAGGAAAAGCACCATCACCGCGCCGACGTAGACGAGCACCAGCGCGATAGCGAGAAACTCCGCCTGAAGCTGTATCCAGATGCCGGCGGACGTGAAGAACGCGAGCACGAGGAAAAGCGCGGCGTGCACCGGGTTGCGTGCGGTGATGACGCAGATCGCCGAGGCCACGAGGACGCCGGCGAAGAAATAGAAGATGAAGGTCTGGAAAGTCATTGTTTTTGGTGAGCGGGTGAACGGGTGAACGGGTGAACGGGTAAAAGCCGGACCAACCCGCAGCTTGCGCGCCCTTCCCCGTTCACTCGTTCACCCGTTCACCCGTTTACGATTTTTAGCGGTAAGCCGCATCCTCGGCTCGATCCCTGGCGATTTCCGCCTCGTACTTGTCGCCGATCGCGAGCAGCATGGGTTTGGTGTAGATGAGGTCGCCGCGCTTTTCGCCGTGGTATTCGAGCGTGCGGGTCTCGACGATCGAGTCCACCGGGCACGATTCCTCGCAGAAACCGCAGAATATGCATTTCGTCAGGTCGATGTCGTAGCGCGTGGTGCGGCGGCTGCCGTCGTCGCGCTCTTCGGACTCGATCGTGATCGCGAGCGCCGGGCACACCGCTTCGCACAGCTTGCACGCGATGCAGCGCTCTTCGCCGTTCGGGTAGCGCCGTAGCGCGTGCAGGCCGCGAAAGCGCGGGCTCTGCGGCGTCTTTTCCTCGGGAAAGAGGATCGTGATCTTGCGGTGAAAGAGATGCCTGCCGGTGAGGAACATCCCTTTCACCAGCTCGAACAGCAGGAAGGTGCGGAAGAAATCGCGGACTGCGGTCATCATTCGAAAGTCCCCCACCAGATCCACAGCGGAGTCTGCATCCATGCGCCGAGCACGATGATCCACACGAGTGTCACCGGGATGAATACTTTCCAGCCCAGGCGCATGATCTGGTCGTAGCGGTAGCGCGGGAAAGTGGCGCGAAACCAGAGAAAGCTCGACACCACCAGAAACAATTTCAGTATCAGCCACCACGCGCTGGGTGCGCCGAGCACCGGGATCGCCGCGGGGAAAGGCGACAGCCAGCCGCCGAGGAACATGATCGCGCACAGCGTCGAGATCAGGATCATGTTCGCGTATTCGGCGAGGAAGAACACCGCGAAAGCGATTCCCGAATATTCGACGTGGAAACCCGCGACGATCTCCGACTCGCCTTCGGCGACGTCGAAAGGCGCGCGGTTCGTTTCCGCCACACCCGAGATGAGGTAAGTCAGGAACAGCGGGAAGAGCGGGATGAAAAACCAGTTGAGCAGGCCGAAGTCGCCGCGCTGGGCGTGCACGATGTCGCCGAGGTTGAGGCTTTGCGCCGCCATCAGCACGCCCACCAGCGCGAAACCCATCGCGATCTCGTAGGAGACGATCTGCGCCGCCGAGCGCATCGCGCCGAGGAACGCGTATTTCGAGTTCGACGCCCAGCCCGCGATGATGACGCCATACACGCCCATCGACGTGATCGCGAGGATGTAGAGGAGCGACGCGTCGATGTTCGAGAGCACGAGCTGGGGCGAAAACGGCACCACCGCCCACGCCGCCAGCGCCGGCATGATCGCCATCACCGGCGCGATCACGAACAGGAACTTGTTGGCGCCGCTGGGGACGATGATCTCCTTCAGCAGGAGCTTCAACCCGTCGGCGATCGGCTGGAGCAAGCCGCGCGGACCGACGCGGTTGGGCCCGATGCGCACCTGGATCCAGCCGATGACCTTGCGCTCCCACAGCGTCAGGTAGGCGACCGCGAGCATGAGCGGCGCGACGATCGCGACGATCTTGGCGAGGGTCCACACGACGGGCCACGTCGGACCGAAGAACTGTTCGAGCGTGCCGAGAAATTCCATGCGCTACACCGCCACTTTCTGCTGGCCCGCCACGCGCTCGGCGTAGATCGTGCCCATCATCGCGCCGAGCGCGGCAGTCTCCGGACGCGCCGCGGCAAGCCTGATGCAGCCATCGGGCAGATGCTCGTCCACCGCAACCGCTACCGTCGCCTCGCCCTGCTCCTGGCGCACGCGCAGGAAGTCGCCGGGGATGAGGCCGAGCTGCGTGTACGTCGCCGGGCTCATCCACGCGAGCGGCGGCTCGGCGTCGCGAGTCTTCTGCAGCGGCAGTGAGCGCCGCACGAGAGGGTCGGTCGAATAGATCGGCACTTCGCCGATGCGCTGCAGCCCCTGAACCGTGGCAGGCGCGAGCGCCTGCAGCGCCGGGGCCGAAAGCCGGTTGCCGAGCCTCGCGCTCACTTCGGCCGCGCCGAGCGCTTCGCGCTTCACCGCGTCGGCGCTGTCCTGATCGAAACCGGGAAGCTCGAGCAGGTTGCCCAGCACGCGCAGCACTTTCCACGCGGGACGGGTCTCGCCGAGGGGTTGAACGCAGCCGGCAAAGCTTTGCACACGGCCTTCGGTGCTGATGAACGTTCCCGCAGTCTCGGTGAAAGGCGATATCGGCAGCATCACGTGCGCGTATTCGAAAGCGGCAGCGTGTTCGAAGGAACCCATCGCGACGACGAGCTCGGCCTGCTTGAGCGCAGCGACGGTGCGCGCCGGATCGTGCGTGTCGAGGTCGGCTTCGACGCCGAGGAGTAGGTAAGCCTTGAGCGGGTCGTTGACCATTTCGGCCACGTTCCTGCCCGCGTGTTGTCCGGACTGGCTCTCGAAAGGCACCGCACCGGCGATATGACCGCCGACGCTGTTCGCCGCCTCGCCGAGGAAACCGAGCTGCGCGCCGGTCAGGTCCGCCAGCGCCTGCGCGAGCGCGTGCAGGGTCGCGCTCGCGGGATGATGCTGCGCGAGATTGCCGAGGAATATCGCCGACTTCGCACCGGAGGCGAAGCCTTCGGCGAGGCGCTTCGACGCCTCGGTGACTTCCACCCCGTCGAGCGCGCCGCGCACCGACTCGGGCACCGCCGCGTTCTTCGCGCCCGCCGCGGCTTTGACCACCTGCGCGAGCGCGTGCGCCATCGCAGCCGGCGCGACGATCACCTTGTTAGTGACACGCATGAGCAGCTCGTCGTCGACCGGGTTGACGAGGGAGAGCGCGAGGCCTTTTTTCGTGCCCTGGCGCAGGCGATGCGCGAGCAGCGGATGCTCTTTGCGCAGCGTGCTGCCGATGACGAGCACCTGCTCGAGCGAGGGAATGTCCGCGATGGGCATGCCGAGCCACGGTGCGCCGGCGAGCTTGCCGTCGCTCGCAAAGTCGGCCTGGCGCAGGCGGAAATCGACGTTGCCCGAACCGAGTCCGCGCACCAGCTTCTGCAGGAGATAAAGCTCTTCGACGGTCTGGTGCGGCGAGGCGAGCGCGCCGATCGCGTCCGCACCGTGCGCTGCGCGGATTTCCTTGAGCTTGGTCGCGATGAAATTGAGCGCGACCTGCCACTCGACGGGCTCCCACACTCCAGTGGGGTTCGCGGCATCGCCCGCGCGTTTCATCATCGGACGCGCGAGGCGCTGCTCGGAATTCAGGCCTTCATACGAGAAGCGGTCGCGGTCCGACAGCCAGCACTCGTTGACGGCTTCGTTCTCGCGCGGCAGCACGCGCATGACCCGGTTCTGCTTGATCTGCACGATGAGGTTCGAGCCGAGGCCGTCGTGCGGACTGATCGAAGGGCGGC
>JAQGNC010000088.1 GCA_028292065.1 Betaproteobacteria bacterium | reverse complement strand
ACGACTGTCGAAAGGCCCTGCAGCTCGCCGTAGCCCTCGAAAATCTGGGGCTGATCCTGCTCGACATCAACCTCCCCGGCGGCAGCGGCCTCGATACCCTCGTGTCTTTCCGTGAGCGTCTGCCTGCGGTTCCGGTCGTCGTGCTGTCCGCGTCGCAACGCCGCGAAGACATGATCCGCGCCCTCGACCTCGGCGCCATGGGCTTCATCCCGAAGTCGCAATCCAGCCAGCTGATGATCAATGCGCTCAGGTTCGTCCTGGCCGGCGGGGTCTACCTGCCCGCCGACCTGCTGCTCGAGCACGGCCCCGCTCCTCACGAGAGCGTGACCGGCGTCACCCACGCCGCGCGCGACTATCGCGACATCGGTCTCACCGAGCGGCAGGCCCAGGTGCTCGCGCTGCTCGTCCAGGACAAGCCGAGCACGCTCATCTGCCGCGACCTCGATCTCGCGGAAGGCACGGTCAAAATACACATGACCGCGATACTCGAGGCGCTGCAGGTCACCAATCGTACCGAGGCCGTGATCGAAGTCGGCCGGCTCGGCCTCAAGCTGCCGACGGTGCGTTGAATGCGTGGCGCGAGCGCTCCCGCGGTGAGACCATGGAGCCCCGCACCGGCAGCCGAGGCGATGATGTCCGTTGAGCGCGCGTCCGCCACTGTTCGACAGGGGCCTGCCTTTGTCTGATGCCGCATCGGTTGCCGATGAGCGTGCGCTTGCCGCGCAGGCGCCGGACGATCCCGCGTGGACCGCTCACCTGCGGCGTCAACAGCTCACGCTACTCGCGCGGCAGTGGACGCGCTCGCCCTACGCGATCTCGGTGGCGTGCTGCTTCGTCGCTTATACCGTCAGGGACCACGAGCCGCTCGCCATCGTAGCCGGCTGGGCGGCGGTGCTGATCGCGCTGCTCTTCGCGCGCCGGCCGTACGCGCAAAAGCTGCTGCGCGAGCCGCCCGAGGACCCGCAGCGCGCTCTGCAGCACCTGGTCTGGTTCTCGGCAGCGCACGGTGCGCTGATCGGCGCGGGCGCGGTGCTCTTCTTCCCGAACCTTCCGGTCGAGCAGCGCGCGCTGTTGACGATGATCCTGGTCTGCTGGTGCGCGGGAGGTGTGTCGACCGCAGCCGCGTACGCGCGGGCGTTCTACTACTTCGTCGCACCGGCGCTGCTGCCGCTCGCGCTGATGTGGATGGCGACGGGACAGTCCGAGAACATCGTGATCGGCGTGCTCGTCGTGCTGTTCGGGCTCTTCCAGGTTTTTTTCGTCCGCGACAACGAGCGGCTCGTCCACGAGTCGTTTCTCATCCGCTACGAGAACGAACGCCTGCTCGACGCACTCGAGCGCGAGCGGCAGGAAGTGCTGCTCGCGCGCGACCGCGCGGAGGAGGCGAGCCGCGCCAAATCGCGCTTTCTCGCAGCGGCGAGCCACGACCTGAGACAGCCGCTGCACGCGATCGCCCTCTACAGCGGCGCGCTCAGCCTGCGCGCCACCGAACCGGCGATCGCCGAGATCGCCGAGCGTATCGATACGACGGTGACGTCGCTCTCCGCGCTTTTCGATTCGATGCTCGACATTTCGAGGCTCGACGCGGGGGCGATCCGTCCGGAGCTCCAGCGAGTCGACCTGAAGCGCCTGGTGCAGCGTATCGGCGCCGATTACGAGGCGATCACGCACGCGAAGGGGCTCGACTTTCGCGTGGTGGGCGCCGAGGCGCTGGTCGAAACCGATCCGCTCCTGCTCGAGCGCATCGTTCGCAATCTGCTCGACAACGCGGTCAAGTACACCAGGACCGGCCGTATCGACCTGTCGATGCAGGCTTGCGGCGCCGCGGCGCGCATCGCCGTGACCGATACCGGCCCGGGCATCGCGGCCGCCGAGCGCGAACGCATCTTCGAAGAGTTCTACCAGATCGGAAATCCCGAGCGCGACCGCCTGCAGGGCCTCGGCCTCGGTCTCGCGATCGTGCGCCGGCTCGTGCACCTGCTCGGCCTGCGCATCGAGCTCCAGAGCGAGCCAGGCTCCGGCTCGACTTTCGCGGTTGCACTGGCGCGCATTGCCAGCGCACAGCCCGAGCCTCGCGCGCCGCGTCCCGTGGCGGCGTCGGCGGTGCAGACCCTCGGCGGCGTACACGTGCTCGTGCTCGACGATGAGCCATCGGTGCGCATGGGGATGCGGTCATTGCTCGAATCATGGGGCTGCCACGTCGCGGCGTGCGCGGGACACGCCGAAGCCGACCGCCTGCTCGACGAGTACGCGCTCAAAGTCGATCTCATCGTCGCCGACTTCCGCCTGAGACAGCATGAGAACGGCATCGAGACCGTGCAACGCCTGCGCGAGCGTCTCGGTCCGGTGCCGGCGCTGCTCGTGAGCGGAGATACCGCGCCCGAGCGCCTGCGCCAGGCGCAGGCGAGCGGTATACCGCTGCTGCACAAACCGGTGTCGAGCGACAAGCTCAAGCAGGAAATGACCGCTCTGCTGCGATAGCAGCGCAACAAAAAACACGCGAGGGGAGGCTAGCGATGACATACCGGCCCGAATGGCTGTCGGACAGCGCCGAAGTACTCGTCGCCGATCTGAAGCGTGGCACATGCGACGCTTCAGCGCTCGATTTCGACGTGGTCGTCGTCGGCAGCGGATACGGCGGCGCGGTCGCGGCGGCGCGCTTCGCGGGTGCGCGTGACGAACGCGGCGTGTCGCTTCGCGTGTGCGTGCTCGAGCGCGGGCGCGAATACGTGCCGGGCGCGTTTCCGGCGCGCTTCTCGGACGTGCCGGGGTACGTGCGGTTCAGCCGTTACGACGACGCCGGCGCCAAAGGCCAGCGCGACGGCCTTTTCGATTTCCGCTTCGGGGCACAGGTCAGCGTGCTGCTCGCGAGCGGCCTCGGCGGCGGATCGCTGATCAACGCGAGCGTCGCCGAGCCGGCGCACGCGGACGTCTTCAGCGATCCCGCGTGGCCCGCATCGATCCGCAAGCACGGCCTGGCGAGCGCTTCAGATCGCGCGCGCGCGATGCTTCGCCCCGCCGACGCGCCTGAAGGCGACGCCAAGCACCAGGCGCTCAGGCGCTTTGCCCGGAGCGCCGGCATGAAGGTGCGAGCGGCGAAGATCGCGGTGCACCAGGGCGCGGCGGGCGACAATCCCCAAGGCG